>DOJM01000438.1:2528-9863 GCA_003529225.1 Paenibacillus sp. | reverse complement strand
CAAAAAAAAGAGCCGACACGCGGCTCTTTGGTTAAGTAGTAGTATAGGCACTACTAAATTATGTACAAAAGTGAAATTAATGGCGCGCCCGCCAAGAATCGAACTTGGATCTCAGGCTTCGGAGGCCTACGTCATATCCATTGGACCACGGGCGCAACAAAAATGATTATAATACAATTTTTGTGCAATTGCAATGGACAGAAAGAAACGACGCTGTCGTCCTTTATTGACGATAACCGTTTCTCGTAGNNTGTCTTCAAGGTGGCCCAGCGTACATTGTCTTTCACTCAGCGAAAGAATCTGGATTGTTAATGACAGGTTTTTTGGAGCTGAACCTCTTTCCCAATCTTATAAATGTATAAGAAGACAAGCGCTTGAGAATTCTACTCTCGGAAGACTTGCACTTCAAGCAATATTTGGTTAGAATATGAGTGGGACTTAAAAAGTTTACCCGGGACATTTTGAGACCATGAACAAGGGAATAGAGGAAGACGAAGTTGCAGGAGTGAAAGTATGCGTAATTTATTAGATATCCAAAAGCAGCTTCTGCCTGATCTCATGGAAACCCTTAAGAGACGGTACACGATTCTTCATCAGATCATGCTGTCCGATATCATTGGGCGCAGAACGCTTGCCGCTTCGCTTGATATGACTGAGCGGGTACTGCGTGCCGAGACGGATCTTCTGAAATCGCAAGGGCTCATTGAGATCGAGAGCGTTGGCATGCGCATTAGCGCTGCTGGGCGTAGACTGCTTGATTTGCTAGAGCCGGTCGTTAAGAGCCTGTTTGGTCTGGATGAGCTGGAAGAGAAAATTCGGGCAACGTACGGTCTGGATAAAGTTATTGTGGTGCCGGGTGATTGTGAGTCATCACCGTTCACCAAACGTGAGCTTGGCCGAGCGGGTGCAAAAGCGCTGCTCAGTGTACTTCGTACAGATGATATAGTTGCTGTCACAGGTGGATCAACGCTTGCCGATATGGCTGATCAACTGACACCGCCATTATCCCTTTCCTATAAGAACGCTTGGTTTGTTCCGGCGCGTGGTGGATTAGGAGAGAGTATGGAGATTCAAGCCAATACTATTGCCTCGACAATGGCAAAACGGGTTGGAGCGAATTACCGGTTGCTGCATGTCCCTGATTTACTTAGTGGAGATGCCTACCAGTCATTAGCACTTGACTCTAATATTGGAGAGATTGTACAAATCATCCGTAGTTCGCGTATTATTGTACATGGGATTGGAGATGCCATTGAAATGACCCGCCGCCGCAAGCTGGATGAGGCTACTGTCTCAGAAATCCAGGGTGAGGGAGCCGTGGCTGAATCCTTTGGGTATTACTTTAACGAAGAGGGTCAGGTTGTCCATACGATGCTTACGATGGGACTACGTCTAGAAGATATTGTTCGGACGGAGACAGTCATCGGTATTGCTGGAGGCAAACCAAAGGCTAAAGCCATTCATGCCATGCTGCGTTTCGGGCAGGAGAATATACTCGTCACGGACGAGGCTGCTGCTGTGGAAATAGGCAAGGGAATTGACAATCAGTTACAGATATCCTCGTAACTCACTAAAACATATATCTTGCATTATACTTAACATTGTTGTCATGACAGGCTTCACGGTCTGTTTTGAATAAATAAAACGAATTCTAGGAGGAACTATTCAATGAGTGTTAAAGTTGGAATTAACGGGTTTGGTCGTATTGGACGTCTTGCTTNNTGCTTTCCGCCGTATTCAAAATGTAGAAGGTATCGAAGTGGTAGCAATCAACGATTTGACTGACGCTAAGATGCTTGCTCATTTGCTTAAATATGATACAACTCAAGGTCGCTTTGATGGAGAAGTAGAAGTACATGACGGATTCTTCAAAGTAAACGGTAAAGATGTTAAGGTTCTTGCTAACCGCAACCCTGAAGAATTGCCATGGGGCGACCTTGGTGTTGACATCGTTCTTGAGTGCACAGGTTTCTTCACAACTAAAGAAGCTGCTGAAAAACACTTGAAAGGTGGAGCTAAGAAAGTAGTTATCTCCGCTCCAGCTACTGGCGACATGAAAACTGTCGTTTACAACGTTAATGATGACATTCTTGATGGTACTGAGACTGTTATTTCCGGCGCATCTTGCACAACGAACTGCCTAGCTCCAATGGCAAAAGTATTGAACGACAAGTACACTATTGTTGAAGGCTTGATGACTACAATTCACGCTTACACTGGCGACCAAAATACTTTGGATGCTCCACACGCTAAAGGTGNNGCAGCAGCAGCTAACATCGTTCCTAACACTACTGGTGCAGCAAAAGCAATCGGTCTAGTTATTCCTGAATTAAAAGGTAAATTGGACGGAGCAGCTCAACGTGTTCCTGTAGCAACAGGTTCTTTGACTGAGCTAGTTACAGTTCTTGAGAAAACTGTAACTGTTGAAGAAATCAACGCAGCAATGAAAGCAGCAGCGAATGATTCTTTCGGATACACTGAAGATGAAATCGTATCTTCTGACATCGTAGGCATCACTTACGGTTCCCTGTTCGATGCTACTCAAACTAAAGTAATGACAGTTGGCGACAAACAATTGGTTAAGACAGTTTCTTGGTATGACAACGAAATGTCTTACACTGCACAATTGATCCGTACTTTGGAAAAATTCGCTAAAATCGCTAAGTAATTGATTTGATATAAGCAACATCAATAGAGCGGAAACAGGAGTTAATTGTTTCCGCTCTTTCTAAAATTATTAGACTTGTTTCCTGCTAGAGACAATTTTGGGTGTGGAGGAATTAATCATGAACAAAAAGAGCGTCCGTGATGTAGAAGTAAAGGGTAAACGCGTATTTGTACGCGTGGATTTTAACGTACCTGTAGAAGACGGTAAGATTACTGATGATACTCGTATTCGCGAAACCCTTCCAACCATTAAATATTTGATCGAGAACGGTGCAAAGATCATTCTTGCCAGTCACATGGGTCGTCCTAAAGGCCAATTCGTAGATTCCATGCGTTTGACTACTGCTGCTGAACGTTTGTCCGAGCTTCTCGGCAAATCAGTAGCTAAAGCTGACGAAGCTGTTGGCGAAGCTGTAAAAGCAAAAATTGCTGAGCTAGGCGAAGGCGACGTACTTGTACTTGAGAATGTTCGTTTCTACCCAGGCGAAGAAAAGAACGATCCTGAATTGGCTAAACAATTCGCTGAACTAGCTGATTTGTTCGTCAATGATGCGTTTGGTGCGGCTCACCGTGCACATGCTTCGACAGAAGGTATCGCTCATTTCCTACCGGCTGTATCCGGTCTTTTGATGGAGAAAGAATTGTCCGTTCTGGGTAAAGCTCTTTCTAACCCTGAGCGTCCTTTCACTGCAATCATCGGTGGTTCGAAAGTTAAAGACAAGATTGATGTTATTGATAACTTGCTGTCTTTGGCTGATAACGTACTGATCGGCGGTGGATTGTCTTATACATTCACCAAAGCTCAAGGCTTCGAAATTGGTAAATCACTTGTAGACAACGACAAACTTGATGTTGCTCTTGGATTTATTGAGAAAGCTAAAGCACTTGGCAAAAACTTCATGCTTCCAGTAGACGTTGTTGTTGCTGATAAATTTGGTGCAGATGCTAACACTAAGATTGTTGATTACAATGAAATCCCAGAAGGCTGGGAAGGACTTGATATCGGACCTAAGACTCGTGAACTTTATGCCGATATTATCAAAAACTCCAAGCTAGTTGTCTGGAATGGACCTATGGGCGTGTTTGAAATCGATAAATTCGCTGAAGGTACACTTGAAGTAGCAAAAGCTTGTGCAACAACTGAAGGTTACACTGTTATTGGTGGCGGAGATTCCGCAGCAGCAGCAGAGAAATTCCATCTGGCTGACCAAATGGATCACATCTCCACTGGTGGTGGTGCATCCCTTGAGTTCATGGAAGGCAAGGCGCTTCCTGGCGTAGAAGCACTGAACGACAAGTAAGACGTATAGAAGGAGGCAACTTAATTCATGAGAACACCAATTATTGCGGGTAACTGGAAGATGTTCAAAACAGTTCCTGAAGCAGAAAGCTTTATCGCTGATATCAAAGGCAAAGCAGAAGTAGAAGGCGTTGAGACTGTAATCTGCGCTCCATTTACTAACCTGCCTGCACTTGTAGCAGCTGCAAAAGGTACAGACATCAAGATTGGCGCACAGAACCTACACTTTGAAGATAACGGTGCTTACACAGGAGAAATCAGTGGTGTAATGCTTAGCGATCTCGGCGTAGACTATGTAATCATTGGTCACTCCGAGCGTCGTGCTTATTTTGGCGAAACAGATGAAATCGTGAATAAGAAAATGCACGCTGCATTCCGTCACGGTATCACTCCAATCGTATGTGTTGGCGAAAAGCTCGAAGAGCGTGAAGCTGATCAAACTAAAGCAGTATGTAAAGTACAAACTGAAGCTGCATTCCAAGGACTTAGTGCCGAGCAAGCAGCAAAAGTTGTCATTGCATACGAACCTATCTGGGCTATTGGCACAGGTAAATCTTCCACTTCCCAAGATGCTAACGAAGTTATTGCTTACATCCGCAGTCTTGTAAAAGATCTGTATGATGCAGCAACAGCTGAAGCTGTTCGTATTCAATACGGCGGCAGCGTGAAGCCTGAGAATGTAACTGAGTACATGGGCCAAAGCGACATCGATGGTGCGCTTGTTGGCGGTGCCAGCTTGCAACCTGCTTCCTTCGTTCAATTGGTTGAGGGGGCGAAGTAAGATGTCAGCTCCAAAACCTGTAGCTTTGATCATCATGGATGGTTTCGGTTTGCGTGGAACAACAGAAGGCAACGCCGTTGCTCAAGCTAACAAACCTAATTATGACCGTTACTTGAAACAATATCCTAATACTACGCTTACTGCTTGTGGTGAAGCTGTTGGTCTTCCAGAAGGCCAAATGGGCAACTCTGAAGTAGGGCACTTAAATATTGGTGCAGGACGGATTGTATACCAGGACTTGACTCGTATTGATAAATCGATCCGTGAGGGCGAATTCTTCGATAANNTGCTAAGAACACTGGTAAAAAGCTTCATCTTTACGCGCTTGTATCCGACGGAGGGGTACATAGCCATATTAATCACCTGTTTGCTATGCTTGACCTGGCAAAGAAAGAAGATATGCACGAAGTGTATATCCATGCTTTCATGGATGGTCGGGACGTACCTCCAGATAGTGGTAAGAAGTTTGTTCAAGATCTGGTTGCTAAGATTGAAGAAGTTGGAGTAGGTACAATTGCAACGGTATCCGGACGTTATTATGCAATGGACCGTGACAAACGTTGGGATCGTGTAGAAAAAGCCTATCGCGCAATGGTTTATGGCGAAGGCCCGAAATACACGGATGCTCTGCAAGCTATCACTGCATCTTATTCAAATTCCGTGTTCGATGAATTCGTTGAACCTAGCGTGATTGTAGACAGTGAAGGCAAGCCGGTGACTCAGGTTCAGAGCGGCGATTCCGTCGTGTTCCTCAACTTCCTCCCTGACCGCGCTATTCAATTGTCACAAGTGNNCTTTTGTTCCCGCAAGACTTGCACTTCGTATGCCTGACTACTTTCAGCGAAACGGTACAAGGTTATGTAGCCTACTCACCGAAGAACCTGGATAACACATTGGGTGAAGTGCTTGTGCAGCAAAACAAGAAGCAACTGCGCATCGCGGAAACTGAGAAATATCCGCACGTAACGTTCTTCTTCAGTGGTGGACGTGATGAGGAACTTCCAGGAGAAACTCGTATCTTGATCAACTCTCCTAAAGTAGCAACTTATGATCTTCAACCTGAGATGAGTGCTTACGAAGTGGCTGCAGCCTGCGTAGCAGAAATCGAAGCGGAAAGACAGGATGCTATTATCCTTAACTTTGCAAACCCTGATATGGTTGGACACTCCGGTATGCTGGAGCCAACAATTAAGGCTGTAGAGGTAACTGATGAGTGTGTTGGTAAAGTAGTGGACGCAGTGGTTGCCAAAGGCGGCGTTGCGATCATTATCGCCGATCACGGTAATGCAGACATGGTGTTTGATGAAAACGGTCGTCCGTTCACAGCTCATACCACTAACCCGGTTCCATTCATCCTTACGGATGAAAATGTTGTATTGCGCGATCGCGGTATCCTTGCTGATGTAGCACCAACCATTCTGGATCTGATGGGACTTCCGCAACCTGCGGAAATGACCGGTCAATCCATGATCGCTAGTCGCAAATAAGGAAACAATACCTAAGATTGAAGCTTCAACAATCAAAACCAAAACATTTTTAAAGGAGATTAACTAAAATGACTATTATTTCTGATGTTTATGCTCGCGAAGTCCTTGACTCCCGTGGTAACCCTACTGTAGAGGTTGACGTTTATCTTGAATCCGGTGCTAAAGGCCGCGCTATCGTTCCTTCCGGCGCTTCCACTGGTGCTCATGAAGCTGTTGAGCTTCGTGATGGTGACAAATCCCGTTACATGGGTAAAGGCGTTCTGAAAGCTGTTGAGAACGTAAATGAAATCATCGCTCCAGAAGTTATCGGTATGGACGCTCTTGATCAAGTGGGCATCGACAAATTGATGATCACTTTGGACGGAACTCATAACAAAGGTAAATTGGGCGCTAACGCAATCCTGGCTGTATCCATGGCCGTAGCTCGCGCAGCTGCAGCAGCATTGGATATTCCTTTGTATGTATACCTGGGCGGATTCAACGCTAAAACTCTTCCAGTACCAATGATGAACATCATCAATGGTGGTGAGCATGCGGACAACAACATCGACGTTCAAGAGTTCATGGTTCTTCCTGTAGGAGCTCCAAGCTTCAAAGAAGCTCTTCGCACAGGTGCGGAAATCTTCCACAACTTGAAATCCGTACTTCAATCCAAAGGCCTGAACNNTGACGAAGGTGGTTTCGCACCGAACCTTGGTTCGAATGAAGAAGCAATCACTACAATTATCGAAGCTATCGAAAAAGCTGGTTACAAACCAGGCGTTGACGTATTCTTGGGTATGGACGTTGCTTCCACTGAGTTCTACAAAGACGGTAAATACACACTTGCTGGCGAAGGTAAATCTTACACTTCCGCTGAGTATGTTGACCTTCTTGCTTCATGGGTTGAGAAATACCCAATCATCACAATCGAAGACGGTATGTCTGAAGATGACTGGGATGGCTGGAAATTGCTTACTGAAAAATTGGGAGACAAAGTTCAATTGGTTGGTGACGACTTGTTCGTTACAAACACTGAGCGTCTTGCAACAGGTATCGAAAAAGGTATCGGTAACTCCATCTTGGTTAAAGTTAACCAAATTGGTACATTGACTGAAACT
>DOJM01000438.1:0-2505 GCA_003529225.1 Paenibacillus sp. | reverse complement strand
CGAGTTGGGTGAATTGGCTCAATATAACGGCCTGAAATCCTTTTACAACCTTAAAAGATAATCTGCTTTTATAGCAGAGTACGAAGATCCGCCGTTATGGCGGGTCTTTTTTAAATGTGTGTTTATCCTAATCTTTCAAGAAAAGCTACGACTTAACAGTCTAGGCGGTTGTATTACCGACACTGCTATGATAAAATAAGAATACTGTTTATGTATCGTGATAACCTCAATTACCATAGATAGTGATGCTTAGGCGTAGGAGGTGGAAGTGAATGGATATCTTTTTGAAAGTTGTGCTCCTGATTTTTTCCGTCGGTCTTATTGCGGTCGTTCTTCTGCAAAAGGGGAAAAGCGCGGGTCTTTCCGGTGCCATCTCCGGCGGTGCTGAGCATCTCTTTGGTAAAACAAAAGCTCGTGGTATGGAACTCGTACTACAACGTGTAACAGTTGGACTTGCTGCAGGATTCTTCATTATGGCGATTCTAGCTGCTGTTTTCATTGACTAAAGTACCTACAGTGAGCCTTGCTCTGTTCTGAATAGAATAGAGCGAAGGCTTTTTTGTTATAATTAAAAGGGGGTAAAGCACCTGCAGGTGCTTTTCTTTGCATAGCAGAAAGAATAAGATTCTGTAAGTTTGAGCCATAATAAACTGACTTTCTTCTTCGTTGTGAATGAAATTTCGTACTGCGTTTACTTTTGGATAACAGTAACAGGGATGCGCAGGATTGATTTCGTGTATACTAGGGTATGAAGTAGGTAAAGGTAAATTTTACTTGGCATTACTACAGAGCAGGACAAGACATACATATTTGCCAGCGGCTTGGAGCCGCGGAGGGCTGGGGTGACGAACATGATAACACAAGAAATATTACTCGATTTCATGCGGGAAACTGCATATAAACCAATGACTTATGAAGAGCTGGTTAGTCATTTTGCTCTAGAAGATAGCATAGGGTTTAAAAAGTTCGAGGAACTACTAATTGAATTAGAGCAGGACGGAAGAATTGTACTAACTCGTAATGCACGTTATGGCGTGCCGGAACGGATGGATCTACTGCGAGGCCGGTTACAGGCTCATGCGAAAGGCTTCGCTTTTCTTATCCCGGATGATCGTGATCATCCTGACGTATATATCCATGCGAATGATCTTAAGGGAGCTATGAATGGCGATATCGTCCTTATCCGTATTACCTCTAAAAGTCCGTCCGGTGGACGTATGGAAGGCGAAGTTGAACGTATTGTAAAACGGGGAGTATTGCAGACGGTTGGCGTATTTCAAAACCTGGAGACCTATGGCTTTGTGCTGCCTGATGATAAGAGGATTAATCGCGATATTTTTATTCCGAAGGAATCCTTTATGGGGGCGGTAGACGGTCAAAAGGTCGTAGTACGTATCGTGAATTATCCAGAAGGCCGATCAGCGGCAGAGGGTGAGATTATTGAGATCCTCGGACATAAGGATGATCCGGGAGTCGATATTCTATCTATCATCCGTAAGCATCAGCTACCAGAGGCATTTCCGGCTGAAGTGATGAACGAAGCGGACAACGCTCCGGATTCAATCACAGAAGAGGAAATTGCTGAGCAGGGACGACGCGACTTGCGCGGACTAAATATTGTCACGATTGATGGTGAGGATGCTAAGGACCTGGATGATGCGGTTAATGTTCAGCGACTGGAGAACGGACATTACAAGCTAGGGGTGCATATTGCGGATGTAGGCTATTACGTACGTGAGAGCTCTGAGCTCGATAAAGAAGCCTATGATCGGGGCTGTAGTGTGTACTTGGTGGATCGGGTAATTCCGATGCTTCCTCACCGTCTGTCTAACGGGATTTGTAGTTTGAATCCGCAGGTAGATCGCTTAACGATGTCCTGTGAGATGGAATTTAACGAACAAATGAAGGTCGTGAATCATGATGTCTTTACGAGTGTGATTCGCACCAAGGAAAGAATGACTTATTCCAATGTTCGCAAAATTTTGGAGGACGAAGATCCAGAATTGCTGGAGCGCTATAGTCCATTAATTGATGATTTTCGTCTTATGAAAGAATTGGCGATGAAGCTGCGTGATGCACGGATGCGGCGGGGCGCGGTTGACTTTGATTTTGAAGAGAGCAAAATCATCGTAGATGAGAACGGNNTGTAGATATTGTAAAGCGTGAGCGTTCTGTAGCCGAGCAGATTATCGAGGAATTCATGCTTGCGGCGAATGAAACAGTCGCTGAGCATTTTCACTGGTTGAAGGTTCCGTTCCTTTACCGGATTCACGAAGATCCAGATCCAGAGAAGCTGCAGAATTTTATGGCTTTTGCGGCTAATTTCGGATATCACGTGAAGGGCCGTGGCAATTCGGTTCATCCGCGTGCCCTGCAGGATCTGTTGGAGCAAATCCAAGGGACTAAAGAACAGACCGTAATTAGCACAATGATGTTGCGTTCCATGAAGCAGGCAAAATATGATGCGGAGAGCACTGGCCATTTCGGACTGGCTGCGGAATACTA
>DOJM01000259.1 GCA_003529225.1 Paenibacillus sp. | reverse complement strand
CTTCAATGACATTGTCGGAGATTTTTTTATAATGTATCCCTTCAATACCATAGTTAAGCAAATTACGCAAGTACTTATCTGTATTTAATAGATTCAAGAACATCATAGCCCGTTCAGGATCACCTGAGGTTACGGAAATAGCGTGCATCGAACCTGCTGCGGACTGTGTATACACGTAAGGCTCATGCATAGGCGAAGTTACAATTTCATAACCTGCTGAACGAGACCAACCTTTTTCAGCATAAGGCTGTGTAATTTCGCGATCGGCAAACCATTTACCGGTCTTAATGTTATCAATACCTTCAAGTGTTGCAACGTCTGGGCGTAAGTAACCTGCTGTGTAAAGTCTATGCATCGTATCTAACGATGTTGCAAGTTCAGGTGTCTCCAGAATATTAACAACCTTGCCATCTTTGGAATCCATATAGACCCCGATAGGTAACTCATCACCTAGTACATAGTCAAATGGCATGAATGGTTTAAAACCTTTAGGAACATCTAGCGGTGTAATATCCGAAGGCTCATTCTCTTTAATCGTTTTAAGAAGCGGCTCTAAATCATCCAATGTACGAATATTGGAAATGTCCATCTTGTATTTATCAACATATTTCTTATTGAAACGCCATACCCATTGTTGTCCAAGCTCCTTATTTACAGGAACACCATAGATCTCACCTTTAATCTTAGTTCCTTCTAAGAAACGTGGGTCCAAAACTTCTTTCGTTTCCTTTCCATACTTATCTAGCAGATCGTTCAGACCCAAGAAGGTACCGTTAGCTGCGTTACGGCGGAAATCATTTGTCCAAGAAGAGGTAAAGGCAATGTCATAAGGCTCACCAGAAGCGGTAATGACTTGCATCTTCTTATCGTAATCACCCCAATCGAACATCGTAACGTTCAGCGTCGCATTAATTTTTTCTTGGGTATATTTATTAACTTCTTTTAATACAAGATCCAAATCCTTTTGAGGTCCACCAATTAAATACATCTTCAGCTCATATGGCTTTAATTCCGATGTATTCCCTGCTGCCGCTGAATTGTTTGTTTCTTTAGGAGCATTTGCATTTGCATTTGTATTATTATTCGAACCACATCCAGCAAGAAGGCCAGACAAAAGCATTGTTCCAACAAGAGCGAGCGTTAAACTTTTTTTCGTTTTCATTTCTATTTTCCCCCTTTAGATTAATTAACTTTTTATTTATATCGTTTCCTATACTAGCGATTCGAATAAATACATCTTAGAAGCGTTACTCTTTTAAAGAGCCAACAGTTAAGCCTTTTACAAAATACTTCTGGAAGAATGGATAAGCTAATGCTATAGGTAAAGTTGCCAGTACAACCATCGCCATACGAACGGTTTCTGTCGGCAAGGTCGCAGCAATCTCAAAGCTTGATCCCATCTGCATACTGTTCTGAATGACAAACTCCATATTATTCTGAATTCGCATCAGCATCGCTTGAAGCGGTACAAGACTCGCATCATCAATATACAGCAGCGCATTAAACCAATCATTCCAATAGCCCAGCGTACAGAACAATCCAATCGTTGCAATCCCCGGTAATGAGATCGGAAGTACAATTTGCAGGAATGTCCGAAACTCCCCAGATCCATCAATTTTGGCAGCCTCAATTAGTGCATCAGGTACGCTAGTCTGGAAGAATGTGCGCATCACTAGAATAAAGAATGCGTTCATCGCTATTGGTAAGATTAAAGCCCATATCGTATTGTACAAGTGTAAAAACTGCGTAGCTACAATATAGTTCGGAACCATTCCGCCTGAGAATAACATCGTGAAGAAGGCGAAGAAGCTGAAAAAATTACGATAGCGAAATGATCTTCGAGAGAGAACATACGCGTAAGTTGTAATTAGAAACAAGCTAATGAGCGTTCCTAATACAGTAACCAGTAATGTAACTCCAAAGGACCGAAACAACTGATCACCTGTGTTAAAAACAAACTGATACGCTGCCAAACTAAATTTTTCCGGGATTAAGCTGAATCCATTTAAAGCGAGTACTTTCTCATCTGTAAAAGAAATGGCTATGACAAACAAGAACGGAAACACACAAGTAAAAGCGAAAATTCCAATTATAATATTGAGTACCACATTCCAAAAAGGAGTAATGGCGTTGTTGTCGACTTCTTTCGGCTTACGTTTGAATACTTCCATAACGTCAATTGACTCCTCTCTAGAATATCGCGTTTTCTTTGCTGATCTTTTTCACAATGGAGTTCGTTACAAGCACCATGATAAAGCCAACGATCGATTGATATAAACCAGCTGCTGTACTCATCCCTATATTACCTGTCGTACTCATGCTTCGGTAAATATAAGTATCGATAACATTCGTTACGGAGTATAGAACACCGGAATCCCGAGGGATTTGATAGAATAAACCGAAGTCAGATCTAAAGATACCACCAATCGCTAGAATAGTTAGCGTTACCATTAAGGGTTTAAGCAAAGGAAGCGTAATAAACTTAATTTGCTGCCATTTGCTGGCCCCATCAATCATAGCTGCTTCATAGTAGGATTTGTCGATACCCGCTATGGCTGCTAAGTAAACAACACTCGANNCCAGAAGCGAGTATCCCCATACCAGGAAACAGGATCGCCTCCGAAGTACACAATCACTTGGTTCAAGATCCCTTTATCTACACTTAGGAAACTGAACGTAAAGAAACTAATAATAACCCAAGAAAGGAAGTAAGGCATAAACATCGCCGTTTGATACGCTTTGGCCATCCGTTTGTTCACAAGTTCATTCAAGGTGATCGCAATGCCCACCGCAAGAATTAAACCGAGAGAGATCAAGGCCAAGTTATAAAGAATCGTATTTCTTGTAATAATATAGGCGTCTTCCGTCGAAAACAGAAATTTGAAATTTTCAAGTCCAACCCACTTACTATTAAAAACGCTTGCAAAGAATCCGTCCCGATGAATCTTGAAATCCTTAAATGCAATAATGGTTCCGAACATCGGTAAGTAACAAAAGATCAGGAACCATAATGTCCCTGGTAATACCATAAACCATAGTACTTTATCCTTATTTAAGCTTTTGAAAAATGCAGACACTATTCCACATCCCCCTTCTCTATCCCCAAACAATCCCCGTAATACCCTTTCGATTCTTATTTCCTTGCCCCTTTAACTATCTTTAATTCTGCGCTATAAAAGCGGTTTCATAAAGTTGAAAAACTCCAGAATGATATGTAAAAATTAAAGATTGCAAGAAAAACCGAACTCTGCGAGGCTTGAAATCCCTTAAGATTTGAACAAAAAAAGGAAACATTCTCGTGACCAACGTTCGTGAACCCTCCACTTGAACGTGTACCCGGGAACATTTCCTAAATCCTACGCCTTTTCTTTTTTATACATCTTTCGAAGTTCTGTTGGAGATATGCCTACTGATTTTTTGAACTGGCGATAAAAATACGCTGGATCTAGATACCCTACTTCAGCTGCAATTTCATTGGTTAATAACGTAGTTTGAAGCAGCAGTTGTCTTGCTTTTTCAATTCGGAATTGATTCACATAATCAGAGAAGCTTCGCCCCATCTCCTTCTGAAATAGCTGTCCCAAGTAAGTAGGATGCATATTCATTCGCTGACTGAGCGTCTTCAGAGATAGTTCTTCTCTATAATGTTTGCTCACTTGATCCACCATATATCTCATATTCGGACTGAGTTCATCACTCACTTGCGATAATTGATCCAGCGTTTCGTTCACACTTTCCTGCACATGATGAAGCAACTGCTCAATGGTATGGATACGCAGCAAAGGATTAAACACAGCACTGAAATTACAGTTCTTCTCCATATTCTTAGCGATCAACATTAATTCAATCGCCACGTTGTAATTATCAATGCGTGTAATCACGCCACATCCGAACAGCTTTTGGAACGTTTCTGCGATAAATTGATTTGCCGCCTCACGCTCTCCAGATAATAATAGTTTAGTAAATGCTTCATAATCAATTTCGAGCTTTTCCTCATGTAACACCATCTTCGATAGTTGATCTACATCAATAATCGGGTAGCCCGGCAGCATCAGATGATCCATATATAAACTTTTCGCTTTTTTATAACTTTGTGGCACTTCTTGAAAAGTATATTCCTTACTTCCTATCGTAATCCAGACAGACTTTCCTAATTCATGCATAATCTCATATTGCACTTGTTCCAGCATACAATACATTTCTTCTTTGTTCTCATCTTCAGCCGACTCCGCAACAATAAGAACAAGATCACCTTCCATATCTATAAATACAATAACTGTTCCGCGCTCTGCGACGGACCGCACAGCGATACGATAACATTCTTCCATAAGTTGATTAGGGTGCAGTTGACTCTCATCCTCTTCATGTTCCGTAATAAGCCGAATCGCAGCCACCGTAAAACATGAACAGTCCAGGGAAATATTTAAGACTTTTGAACGATGCAATAGCTCCTGTCGATCTATATTTCCAGTAACCCAACGATTTAGAATATTGTTACGTAAAACTTGCTGATCCTCCTTAGCATGAAATTGTTCAACATCCTCTTGATTGAGGACCTCAACAATTTGCTCAATGGTCGATTCTAATTCTTTTATGTTAATGGGTTTAAGAATATAATTTTCAATGCCTAGACTCATTCCAGCTTTTAAATACTCAAATTGTTCATATCCGCTTAAGATAATAAATCTCATTTTTGAATCAAATGACTTGATTTGTTGAATGAGTTCAAGTCCCGTAAGCTTTGGCATCGTAATATCTGTAATTAATATGTCAATAGCTTCATTATGGCTATGCAGAAATTCTAAGGCTTCTTCCCCATTACTCGCTTGCCCTGCGATTCTTAGTCCATAATCTTCCCATTCGATTACTGAACGTAATCCTTCAAGAATAAGAGGTTCATCATCCACAATAAGTATGTTGTGCATTATTTAATACTCTCCCTTACCACTGGTATATTCATGATGACTGTTGTTCCTACACCTATCTCACTAGCAATCGATAATCCATATTCAATCCCATAATAAAGCTTAATTCGCTCATTCACATTACATAGTCCAAGCGAGGAAGGTGGTGCATCCATTCGCATACTGACTTGAAGTGTTTTTTGAAGCTCCGTTAGCTTACTGGGAATAATCCCATTTCCGTTATCTCTAATAGCAATTTGAATGCTACCTTCTGATTCAGTTACTTCAATACGGATTAAGTTATCAGAGCGTTCGGGCCTGAATCCGTGAACAATATAATTTTCAATGACTGGCTGAATCAGCAATTTAACGATAGAACAATTCATAGCCACTGGACTTATTCGCGACTCAATTTGAAGCTTATCTTTATGCCTAATCTGAAACAGCTCAAGATATAGATTGCAATATTCAATCTCATCAGCGATGGTAACAACCATACTTTTCTTAATCATCGTTCGGAATAAGGTTGATAAAATGTAAATCATCTGACCTACATCCTTCGCACCTTGCGAAATAGCCCGCATCCTTATAGCCTCAAGCGTATTATATAAAAAATGCGGATTAATCTGTGATTGAAGAGCAACGAGTTCTGCATTTTTTTGCGTAATTTCTGAAATGTAAACTTTATTAATATACAGCTCTAGTCTTTCACACATATAGTTGAAATTGTTGGCAATGAGCTGCAATTCATCCTCTCGGTTAAGATGAATGCGCGTGCTTAAGTCGCCTTCCTGTAAGCGCTTCATAGATTTGACGATGATCTTCACTTTTTTTGAGAAACGTAAAATTATTCCGTATGTTATGGACATTGCCGCAACAATAAGTGCTGCCGTAATCCCGATAATCCAATTTCGTACAACCACCATTTCTTTATTGACCTGCGACTTCTGAATGATTCCTGCCACAATAAGACCTGAGCTATTCGTTGTATTTAAATTAACTTTGGATAATCCATCCAGTGCAGTCCAGCTATCTGAATAAAGACCGGCGATATGCGGATACTGTTGTCCCATATACCTTCCTAAGGAATCATATATGACGTCACCGCTTGGTGTTAGAACTAACACTTGACCATTATTCTCTGTACCTTTCGAACCCAGCCATTTTGAAATAAGTTCAGCATCAAAATCTATAATGAGCATACCGATCGTTTTCAATGAAATCGGATCTTTAAGCTCCCTAGTCATCGTATACAAATGGTTATTGTCTTCTCTTATTTCCTTAAGTAATAATTTTTTCTCATGCGAAACCCAACCATTCTTGGGTATGGGTGATTTTTGCTCCGAAATATCCATATCTCTTTTGTAGAGCTGTCGCGTATTATTTTTATATAAATAATAAAATTCTTTCTCAGTGCTGTATAAGATCACGTCAGAAATACCGCTTTTCTGATTCAAATACGTTTTGAAGTAAGTATCGAATGTATGGGGTACGAAGCTCCCAATTTCAGCAAACTGATCTAAACGATATTTTAGATAATCTCCATAATCATGTTGCAAAAAGTAGGATAAATCCTCACTTACAGAAGCATCACTATAAATTTGCTGGATGGCCAATTGGATCCCTTCGTACTGCTGATTCATATATAAACTCACGTAATCCAATACCTCTCGATTGGCATCAACATGTTGACGCGTGATCGTCTGTTCATAGTATTTATAAACGGTAATGGAAGAGGCGATGAGCGTAATAATGATAATGGATGAATATATAGCTAAAATTTTATTAAACAGTTTTTTTCGTAAATGATTTTGATAAAATTTCTTTATATTCAACAAATTCACCTTCCTTAAAAATCTAGCCTTTAGGATTAGAAGCTTAACACCACCTTTCTTTTTGTGCAATGGGAGCGCATTCATTTTTAGATGTAAATCTTTCCTACTCACATTTTTTTCTAGAGCATGAGTTTACATCTCGCTTAAAATCGTCTATAGTTGGTTTCTACCCCCAAACAAACCTGTAAACACCCTATAAGTCTTATATTCCTCGTCCCCCATTAAGATTATGGAGGGCTATTACTCATGTTTCTAACCAAACGTAAACTCAACTCCCAACTAAACGAGATTTCCGAATATCGTTACCGGGATCGTATACGCATTCCTTTTTTCAATTCTATGATTGACGAACAAGGCGAAATTGCAGCTGAACCACCGGTGGATGGAGAATGGTCTAAGCTACAAGTTGGCGATACCTGGAAAGGCCGCGATTTGTATTTATGGCTAACGACACAGATAGACGTACCCGCCTCTTGGGCAGGACGCAGAGTACTGGGTCGATTTGATTTTGGCGAGACGGGTGCCGGAAACAACTCCGGCTTTGAATCTTTATTCTTTTACAACGGCAAGCCCTATCAAGGTGTAGATTCCAATCATACAGAAGTGTTCTTGCCGGATGAAACGGTAGGTACGCAGCTTCCACTTACATTCCGTTTATGGTCGGGATTAGAAGGTGGCGGTCCTAAAAAAGATCAGACACATGGCATTCGTATGGCTGAAATTTGTTGGCTGGACGAAGCAACGGATGATTTCTACTTTACCGCGCTTGCTGTAGTTGAGACGTTGAATGTACTTGATTCTAAAACTCCGGAGTATACACAGTTACTGAGTACAGTAGACCGCTCGTTTCTTCTGATCGACTGGTCTCGTCCAGGTTCAGAGGTCTTCTACGCTTCCATCGAGGAAGCTCGTAATTATTTGCGTGATGAAATTAATAAAATGGAGAAGTCTTCGCCAGTTACAGTTACCTGTATTGGTCATACCCATATTGATGTAGCTTGGTTATGGCAATTGAAGCATACCCGTGAGAAATGTGCGCGTTCCTTCTCGACCGTACTCCGTCTGATGGAAATGTTCCCTGACTATACTTTTTTACAGACTCAACCTCAGCTCTATGAATACATCAAAAACGATTATCCAGAAATCTACGAGAAGATTCGTGAACGTGTAGCTGAAGGACGCTGGGAAGCTGGCGGTGGCATGTGGCTCGAGGCAGATTGTAACTTGACCTCAGGTGAGTCTCTTGTCCGTCAATTACTCTATGGAACTCGCTTTTTGCGTAATGAATTTGGTGTTGAATGTGATTATTTATGGTTGCCGGACGTATTTGGCTACAGCTGGTCCTTGCCACAAATTCTAAAAAAATCAGGAATTAATACGTTCATGACCACGAAAATTAGCTGGAATCAATACAACCGCATGCCACACGATACCTTCCAATGTNNGGCGTGGTATTGATGGCACTGAAGTATTAACACACTTCATTACAACACCAGAGCCTTGGTCTGAAGAAGATTCTTGGTTCTACACCTATAATGGCCGCATCATTCCTAAGACTGTAAAAGGAATTTGGGATACGTACCGGGATAAAGAAGTGAATCGCAATTTATTACTTTCTTACGGATATGGAGATGGCGGCGGCGGGGTTAACCGTGAAATGCTAGAGATGCGCCGCAGACTCAATGATCTCCCAGGACTACCGAAGATTGAAACAGGAACAGCAGGAGATTACTTCCGTAATCTGCAAGAAACCGTTGCTAATACAGATCGTTATGTCCATGTATGGGATGGCGAGCTTTACTTAGAATATCACCGTGGCACGTACACTAGTCAAGCCTACAATAAGCGGNNTGAACTGCTATACCGCGAGGCGGAATGGCTAAACGCACTGCAAAGTGTAGTGTCTGAAGATTGGTCGAACTATCGTCAGACCGATCTAGATGAAGGCTGGAGAATTATTCTACGGAACCAATTCCATGATATTATTCCAGGTTCTTCGATTCGTGAAGTGTATGAAGACAGTACGATTGAATATGCTCAAGCTGAAGCCATTGGTCAATCTGTATGGGAACAATCTACGAACCTACTAGTGAACGGAAGTGAAGCCGGTAAATATACCATCTGGAACAATGCTTCTTGGGAATTGACTGAGCTCGTAGAAATTACTGTAGAGACTGGCATGGAAACAGGACATTGGATAAACTCAGAAGGTAAACCATTACAAGNNGGTGTCCGACATTCCATCTCTCGGATACACCACCATCTCCTTCGTGGCAGATGTGAATTCTGAGCCACTAAGCACTCCATTCAAGCTGAATGAATCAGGAATTTCAACGCCTCACCTTGAAATAACTTGGAACGAACAAGGTCAATTGTCATCCATCTATGATAAACACGAACAGCGTCAAGTATTAGCTAACGGAAGCCACGGTAACGTGTTCCAAGTGTTTGAGGATAAACCCCTAGCACACGAAGCTTGGGACATTGACATCTACTATCAGCAAAAAATGCGCGAAGTAATCGACTGCCGTAGCATTGAAGTCATAGAAAATGGTTCATTGCGTTGTATCGTACAATTCACATGGAACTATATGGATTCCACGATTAAACAGCAAATGATCTTACATGCTGGGCATCGTCGTATCGACTTCGTGACGAACGTAGACTGGCATGAGAAAAAACAGCTAATGAAAGTAGCCTTCCCTGTTGCGATACG
>DOJM01000258.1:17751-25222 GCA_003529225.1 Paenibacillus sp. | reverse complement strand
TTTGGTCATAGATGCGTTTGAGCTTGCTAATGTTGTAATCGAATATGGCGAACCCGTATAAAGTAGGGTCCGATGGATCGTAAGAATCTTTAATATTGGCGGCTATCGTAATGTCGTTGCCATCGGTTTTACGGGAACAGAGCTCATAATAATCAGGCTTATGGGAGCCATAAGAGCGGGTTTGCAACGCATATTGAGTTTTTTTGAAATCATCCCATACTTTGTTAAGAAAAGTAGAATCGTATCCAATCAGCGCCCGATTATTGATAAAGGAAATCTTTTCGTCGTTATTATAAATAAATTTGATAACTGATAAAGCCTAAGCTGTTTAGGGATAGTCCAATGATAAGTGAGAGATAGAGAATGATCCTGGCATTGATGGATTTTATTATTGTCAATGGATTACCCCCTTGTAGTATAAATATAACGCTTCCAATAATAGCTTACAAGAGAATAGTGATATATCCCAATATTAGAACAATACATCAACATTTGACGATGTTCAGAAAATTGAATGACCGTTATAGTGTAGGAAATGAACACAATAACGAAGATAACAGGTGAAGCTAATGAACATGAAGAGCGGTATACTGGCTGAATTATGGAAGAACAGATCTTATTATTTAATGGCGGTACCGGGTTTGGCGTTGTTGATCGTTATTTCGTATTTTCCCTACCCGGGAATGATTCTCGCATTCAAGAACTTCAATCCTATGGACGGAATCTATGGAAGTCCATGGGCAGGATTCGAGAACTTTAAGTTTTTCTTGGATAACGGAGATTTCTTGCGGATTACCATGAACACGTTATGGATTAACTTCAACAACATCTTTTGGGGAACGATGCTAGCCGTCGTATTCGCACTTATGCTCAATGAGTTGAGGAATCGAACGATGAAAAGGGTGTTTCAAAGCATCATGTTTATCCCTTATTTCTTCTCCTTCGCCATTGTAGGGAAGATTGTCCTATTGTTGTTTAGCAGTGAATATGGTCTCGTAAACGAGCTCATTCATGCTTTTAATGGACATTCGATTCAATGGTATACGGATCCCGCACCTTGGGTGAAGATCCTCGTATCAACGAACATATGGAAAAATGTTGGTTATTCTGTAATTATCTATCTTTCCGTAATAACCGGTATAGACGAAGAAATGCTTGAAGCGGCGTCTCTCGACGGAGCTTCCCGCGTGCAGAAGATACGTTATATCTTAATTCCGAATCTAATCCCTACTATTATTATTTTGACTTTAATGTCCATAGGCAGAATCTTTTTTGGTGACTTTGCGTTAATCTATGCCGTTATTGAGAATAACGGATTGTTATTCGAGACGACAGATGTTATCGACACCTATATCTATCGGTCGATGATTACTGGAGGAGGAGATTACGGTATGATAACCGCAATTGGTCTGTGTCAATCCGTTGTAGGCTTTATCGTTGTATTAGGGAGCAACTGGATGGCCAAAAGATATGATAAAGACTCAGCATTGTTCTAATCAGAAGCGAGGTGAATGGAATGAAAAGCAATACTATTAACAAATTGAGTGTAATGGATTTTCTAATTTATGGTAGCCTTATTCTATTTAGTTTATTGACGATAGTCCCGTTTGTCTTGGCTGTCGTCGTGTCATTCTCGAGTGAACAGTCGGTTGTCATGAATGGGTATCAATTTTTCCCGGATGCATTCTCACTATCAGCATATAAAGTTATATTCATGGACGGTATTGTGTTAAAGGCTTATTCAATTACAATTTTTGTCACGGTAGTCGGAACGATATTCTCATTGGTCATCTCAACGTTGCTTGGATATTCAATCTCCATACCGAAAGTAAGATACCGCAACGTAATCGCTCTTATTATCTTCATTCCGACGATATTCGGCGCAGGGCTCGTCCCCTGGTACTTGAATATGACGAAGGTGCTTGACTTGAGAAATTCGTTACTTGCTTATATTATTCCGCTTGCAATAAGTCCCTTCAATATTTTCTTGCTTCGAAATTATTATAAATCGATTCCAACGGCATTATCGGAATCAGCCGAAATTGATGGAGCTGGACCATGGTACGTGTTCCTCAAGATCATTACGCCATTATCGGGACCGATCCTGGCGACAATTGGCTTGTTTGCTTCCTTGGCATATTGGAACGATTACACAACGCCTCTCTGGTTGATAGATGATCACAGCTTATTCTCAGTGCAATTTTTGTTATACCGAATTAGTTCGATGATTCAGTATATGAGCATGAATACGAATANNATTCGCCATGTTCCTTGTAGCAATTGGCCCGATTATTCTCGTCTATCCTTATGTACAAAAGTATTTCGTCAAAGGAATTATGATTGGATCTGTGAAAGGTTGATCCCGACGGCAAAGTTGGTCAACATATATAAGAGACATAGACAAAGGGAGCGATAGTTATGAAGAGCAGAAAAAGCAAGATTACTAGCATTGTTCTTACGACAATTCTAGCAATAACGATGCTTGCAGGTTGTGGAAGTAATAACAATAAAAATGGAGGAGCAGCACCTTCTGAAGCCCCTGTGACCGGCGAACAAACGCCCTCAGGCGAAGAAGTAACGTTGAAAATTCTATTCCCAGGAGAACCACCGAAAGATTTGGATGCAGTATCAGCTGCGATTGCAGAGAAAATGAAAGCCGACGGCCTTAACATTAAGCTTAACTATACTTTTGTTCCATGGGATGCGTATTGGAATAAACAAAGCTTAGTCGTCGCTGGCGGAGAAGATTTCGATTTGACTTGGTCCCAGGTTGCATATCTGCCGTCAAGTGTAGCCAAGAACATTTTATTGCCGTTAGATGAGTATTTGGATAGCGATGGACAACAATTAAAGNNCCTATGCGATACCTCGGGTAGTACCAACCGCGCAAAATAATGATACTTACCAGATTCGTGGCGACTTGCGTAAGAAATACAACCTACCGGAAATCAAAACGCTCGAAGATTTCGAGAAATACTTGGAAGCCGTGAAAGCGAACGAACCGACAATGACCCCATTAGGCGCCGTAACAACTGGACTTGGCCGGGAATACATGCCTAGTTATTACGCGAACGGAGATCTATTCAATAGCTTCTTCTACATTGATGCTACGCAACAGCCTTTAACGTTCGAAAATCTTTTTGAATCCGAAGCATTCAGTAATTTAGTTAACAAGGCGCATGAATGGTATAAAAAAGGATACACTCCGAAAGATCCTATCGCAAAGGGTGAAGAATTCGGTAAAGGCAAAACTGCTGCCATTGCATCGAATTTATTCCGTCCAACAGAGAGCATTGATGGTTTAGTGGCGAGTGTACCTGGAGCGGAAATCGAATTCGTTCAATTCCAAGCTGATCAACCGAAGTATATCTTCAACTCTGTAGATAACTTATTGGCCGTATTTACGACGAGCAAGCATCCTAAAGAGGCTGTTCAATTCGTGAACTGGTTTCACAGCAACGAAGAAAACTATAATCTGATGTCCCTTGGCGTAGAAGGCATCAACTATAAATTAGACGGCAAAAGCGCTTCTTACGACGGAATCGCAGTTGACAAGCAATACTTGCCGATCAGTTGGGCTTGGACGGATATGAGATTCGCTAAGTTCAGCAAGAACATAACTCCAGCGCAATTGGATATTATTAAGAACTGGGATAACGATGCCGTTAAAACAGATTTAATCGGCTTTAGCGTAGATTCCGAGCCAGTGAAGGGCGACTTGGCCAAAGTAAACGCTATCGTTAAAGAATATCAGCTCCCATTGTATAGTGGTCTAGTAGAATACTCCTCTATTAAAGAAAAAATGCTAAAGCGATTGAAAGATGCCGGAATCGACAATGTTCTTGCAGAATATCAAAGACAACTGGATGCGTACTTGGCTGAACAAAAATAAATGAAATGAATATGCCCGAGTCTGGTTTTCTGGACTCGGGCTCAATTATATGAAAGAAGGAAGTTGAATTTATGACTACAGTTAAAAAAGTGCATGTTATTTTTAAAACACATTTAGATATTGGATTTACCGATCTTGCAGCTAATGTGGTTGACAAGTATATGACTACGTTTATTCCACAAGCCTTATCATTGTCTCAACGTTTGGCAAGTGAAGACGGACGGTCGAAATTTATTTGGACAGTTGGGTCTTGGCTGATCGAGGAATACTTACAATCCGCGCCTGAGGAGCAGCGGATCCAAATGGAGAATGCGGTTAGCAGAGGAGAAATTGCATGGCATGGTCTTCCTTTTACAACCCATACGGAATTGATGGATAAAACACTGCTTGAATATGGCTTGTCGATTTCCAAAAAGTTGGATCAACGATTCGGGAAAAATACCATTGCCGCGAAAATGACAGATGTCCCTGGACATACGATCGGCATCGTACCAATATTGGCTAGTTACGGAATTCGTTATTTGCATATAGGAGTAAATCCTTCCAGCAAGGCTCCGTGCGTTCCGCAAGCGTTTGTTTGGAGAGCAAGCGATGGCTCTGAACTGATCGTCAACTATGCCGGTGATTATGGTGAAGCTCTGGAAGTGGAGGGACTTGAGGATGTGCTTTATTTTGCCCACACAGGCGATAATAACGGTCCTTCATCCTTAGAAGAGATAGAATTATTGTATCAACAATTACAATCGGCCTACCCGGGTGCAGAAATTGTCCCGTCAACACTGGATGCCTTCGCCGAAAAGATGCTTGAATGTAAGCATGTGCTTCCGGTCNNTCGATTAAGGGATAAATGGGTGAGCGCAGGTTCCCTGGATCCAAATGGCGAAAGCTACGGCAAGTTCTGCAATCGTCTCTTATTGGTCGCAGAGCATACTTGGGGGTTGGATGAGAAAACATATTTAGCGGATTACGTCAATTACTCTGCGGCAGATTTTACGGCGGCAAGATTGAAGGATCAGTTCAGGGATGAAGCGGTTCAAGGTCCACATTATGATACATTTAATCGTCTTAAACGAAAGGAAGAGCGCAGTTACTCGCACTTTGAAAGCTCGTGGGAGGAGCAACGCGCATATCTGGATCAGGCAATATCAGCGCTAAGTACGGAATTGCAAATCGAAGCCAAGAAAGTGTTAGACAACCTGAACCCTCTTAGTTCAGATCATTCCAATGATGCTGCAAACATTGAAAATCTTGAAATGAACCGATGCTATACGATAGGTAAATTTCGAGTTAGCTTCGATTCTGATGGTTCTATCAATCAACTGGTTGATAGAAATGGGAAAGTATGGGCAAATGATGGAAATAGGTTAGCTACCTACCGATATGAAACGTTCAGCAAAGAAAACTACGACCGCTATATTAAGGAATATACGATTGACATGAAAAAGAATTATATTTGTGCAATTCCAGATCACAGCAAGCCCGGAATTGAATATGCAGACCCTGCTCCGGAACATAAGCAGTACTGTCCGATTCTAAGAAATCTTCAATTGGAACGGCGAGCGGACGACGACAAAGTTTGGGCTCAATTGGAAATGCCTGCCGATGCTTGCGAGGAATATGGCGCACCTCATCAGCTTGAGATTGTATACACGTTCAATCATAACGATTTTAACATCGATGTAGAGTTGAGTTGGACGGATAAATCGGCATGCCGTTTGCCAGAAGCGAGCTGGTTCTCGTTTGTCCCTTGCGTTGACAGTCCGAACATGTGGACGATGGATAAACTGGGTACACGGATTTCGCCGTTATCGGTAGTAAAGAACGGCAACCGGAATATGCACGCTGTTAATTCAGGACTTTATTACGAAGGTGCGGATGGAAGTGTCGTGATTGAGACGCTGGATTCACCTGTAGTTTGCCCGGGTGAAAAACGACTGCTGCAATTTGACAATACGTTTGCTCCACTTGTGGGTGGCTTTCATTTTAATCTGCACAATAATTCTTGGGGCACCAACTTCCCGATGTGGTTCGAGGATGACATGAAGTTTCGGTTTCGGTTAACGCTGCAGTCGAATCGGATGTCCTAAGATCAAAAAAGTAACCCGGAGAACTATCCGCTTTAGACGTATATCCAGCAACTGGTCATCTCTATAACGCCGGAAGCGATGAGTAACTTAACCTCAGATCAGCTGATACAACTGATGAAAGCATCGGACAAAACATTAAACGTGGCAAAGCTGATGGTGGCGATGCTCCCGATTCTTCTGATTTATCCGTTTTTGCAGCGTTATTTCGTGCACGGCATAGTGTCGGATTGGTCAAAGAATAGCGGCGGAACGAAACTCGAGGCTCTGTAAGGTGTAAATCTTCGAATGGAGTTAAACCGGAAGTTGAAAGAAACAAGAGAATAGTGCCGAAGCTTTCGAAACATTTTCAAATCGTTTAGACGCCTATTTGTTTACGCTCGGCGAATATATATCCGGCAAGGTAAAGAACTTTGAGAGTGCGATTTATGATCATCGGCAATTGAACTTCGGTTTATCGGCGGTCAAATCACCAAAAGCCATGATTTATTTCTCGAAAGCTTCCAACAAGCGTTTGCAAAGCGCGATATTCAGGTAAAAGTGTCTTTGTCGGAACCCATTACCTTATCATCGAAAAAAAGCAAGTTAACAGTAAGGGGAGCACTATCAGAAAGGGAGATAGCGATGTCTAAAATTAAGGAAATTCTTGTGTACCATCATAGTCATTTGGATGTAGGATACACGCATACTCAGCCCGTGTTATGGGAGTTACAAAAAACGTACATCGATCAAGCGCTGGATTTGTGCGAACAAACAAAGAATAACCTAGAAGACGAGCGCTTTTATTGGACTTGCGAAGCGACGGCTCCCGTCATGAAATGGCTGGAAACGGCAAGCGAGGAAAGGGCTAAACAGTTCCAATTTTTCCTTGACAATGGGCAAGTTTGTATCGCTGCTTTAAACATGCACACAACTGCGCTTTGCAATGCCGAGTCGTTAGCACGTCAACTTTATCCGGTTAAAGAGCTTCGCGAGAAGATTAATGCGCCTATTCGAACCGCGATTTCTCATGACGTTAACGGACAGCCTTGGCAGTTGGCGCAAGCGATGCTAGATGCCGGCGTCGAGTTGTACACGACCGGCATCAACATTCACTTTGGCGGCCTTCCGATGCAGCGTCCGAGAGCCTTCCGTTGGGTCGCGCCGGATGGCAGAGAACTGCTGACATTCAACGGGGAGCATTACTCCATGTTTAACGCTTTCTGCAGTCTGGATGCAGAAAGCACTCAACTGATGAAGGAAGGGCTCGATAAGTATATTTCCCGCATCGAGCGCGAAGGATATCCGTACGATTTCATCTATTTGTCGGCAACTAACGCGCCGATGTACGATAACACGCCGCCGGATCAACGGTTGATGGCGATGATTCGCAAATGGAATTCGGAAGGACATCAGCAACGTATTCGCCTTGTGACGCCCGACATACTGCTCGAGAAACTGAAACAACAGCCTGCAGAGACGATCCAGACATACCGGGGAGACTGGACGGATTTCT
>DOJM01000258.1:17570-17740 GCA_003529225.1 Paenibacillus sp. | reverse complement strand
GGATCAGGCGCTCATGTACGACGAACATACGTGGGGAGCGAATGAATCCATCACCAAGCCGGATTCTTTATTTACGAAAACGCAATGGATGCATAAGGCGCATTTCGCCTATCAGGCGAACAGCCTCGCAAGCTACGTGCTCAATCAACAGCTGGAACAACTCGCAGAGC
>DOJM01000258.1:12039-17467 GCA_003529225.1 Paenibacillus sp. | reverse complement strand
GCCTTCCGATTTATTGGGAGTCAAAACAATTACGACGTGGATTGGATGACGGAGTCTTACGGCACCGTCACGATGCCACCTTTCAGCTACAAGAAGCTGCCGCTTAAAAAAGCAGCCTCCGAGTCGACCGAAGACCTTGTACACGTGACGGATCAAGGGATTGAGACCCCATACTATCGAATGAGCTACGATCAAGCAACCGGCAGGATTAAAGAATTGCTCGACAAATCGACCGGCTGGGCAATGATTAACCCGAACAGCGAATGGACGTTATTCCAATTCGTGTATGAGACGCCGAACCCGTTGTTTAATAAACAACATCGCGCAACCCTGAATGATCGTAACATCGAAGATTGCAACAACAGCATCAGCAATTGGAACCATAATTGGAAGGCAAGCCGTACAGGCACAGAAAAACTCGTTTCGTGCAGCATCGACAAACACTCGGCAGGCGCAACGCTGAAGCTGATCTGGACAGCACCGGGCGTGAAGCGATTGGAACAAAAAATGACGTTCTTCGCGCATCGTGCCGACATCGAATTGTACGCGACGATCGAAAAGCTTGACGTTCGAGAACCCGAATCCATTTACTTCGCCTTTCCGTTGCAGCTTGAGCGCGATTGGAATGCGGTATTCGATAGTGCCGGAGCGTTTGTTAGCTTGGACGCCGATCAGCTGCCGACCGTAAGCAAAGATTGGGTTACTGTTGATCAGACGGTTTCCGTCTTTGATGGCAAACATGGCGTGACGTTAGCTTGTCCGGATGCCCCGCTCGTCCAAATCGGCGGGTTCAATTTCGGCAAAGAGCAAAAGACGATTCCGCGGGATGAAAATCCGCTCTTGCTTGCATGGCCGATGAACAACTACTGGGATACAAACTTCAGAGCTAGTCAGCCAGGAAGATTGGAATTTAAATACGTGCTGTCGACGTTTGTGAAATTTAATCCGGAAGAAGCCGTGAAAAAGGCGGTAGAGGCTTCTCATCCGGTTCAATTATTCCCATCGATTTACAGCGAAGGCGAACAAACAGGCCAATTTTTGAAATTGACAGGGGATGGTATAGTCCCTGCGTATATCAAACCGGCAGCCGACGGAAACGGCATGATCCTGCGATTACAAAATTTGCAGGACCAATCAACTTCGGCTGAAATCGAATTTCCAGGCTATTCGATTCTACAAGCGTATACAACGACGATTGTGGAAGAAAACATTGATGCGCTTACTGTCGAGAGCGGTAAGTTGCAAGTGAACTTGATTGGCAAGCAATGGTTGAACCTTCGCATTGTGAAAGACTAAATTCATGTTTCACCTTCACGGGATTACCGGGGGCAAGCTCCGTACGAATGAGGCGCAGGATGTGGCGGTTCTTGCCCTCAATCCGAGGCGCTACTTCATACAGCGCCTTCAGGCACAGTCTTTGCCCATCCATTGATGTAGCGCTACCATGCCGATTACATGACGTCCACGTTTCATGATTTCTTGAATGAGTGGCGCAAGCGTAAACTAACTATCCATAAGTGCGTAAGAGCCCGACATACCTGACGCAACGGCAAAGCAATTCACGGGATTGTGCTCGGTTTTGTGAAAGAATGAATGAAGGCCGAAGTCATATCATTGTCTGATGGTATGACATGAGAAGACAGACGGTTGGACAGTTGAGTGGTTATGATGAACAATCTTTTTAAAGAGCAGGAGGACTCAAAATGCAACGCAGAGACCCATTCACGTTTTTTATCATTCAGCATTCACATATTGATATAGGATATACGGAACGTCAAGAAGTGATCACCGAGTATCAAACGCAGTTTGTAGAGCAAGCAGTTGAACTGGCGCTTTCCCCAGAACAATTATCCAGGGACGGCAATGCCAAATTCAAATTTATGCTTGAAGGATTCTGGGCGGTTGAGAAATATTTAAGTAAAACCGGATCCTCAGGAAGGGCCAAACTGGTTGAAGCTTTAAAAAGCGGAAACATAGAACTGACGGCATTCTATCTCCATTTAACCGAGCTGCTTGATGAGGGCCATTTGAGAGACACGTTAAAACCAGCGCTCGAGTTTGCAACAGAAGAAGGCATTCCCTTGGTCAGTGCCATGTCTTGCGATGTGACCGGGTTCTCATGGGGGATGGTTGACGCTTTGTATGATGCAGGAGTGAAATATTTATCTACAAATATTAATACCCATCATGCCGGCTGTCCTTTCGGCAAACCGAACGTGCCGTTCTATTGGGAATCACCGAAAGGGAACCGTATTTTGGTCTGGCAGGGTTTGACCTATCACAAAGCCAACTTATTAGGAATCATGCCCGGATATAACATGGTCGGCAATCCGATGATTCCCGGACTTTCCGTTGAAGATGCTCATAAATATATCGATGTTCAGGATATTGGGTACGCCGAGAAATCCTTGTTTGCACTCGTGGAGGGGATCCGAAATGACGGCTATGAATACGGATTTATGCCAATCATGGGTTCTGGATTATACACCGATAATAGTCCTCCGACAGACTCCTATTGTGAATTGATCCGACAGTGGAACCAAAAACATGGAGATCAAATTGAATTGCGCACCGCAACGTTAGCNNGGCGATTGGAACGATTGGTGGACGGATGGCGTCATCTCTACCGCTCTGGAAACGTCTTTATTTCGCAACGCACAGCGTACGAAACGGGTGGCTGAACGGTTGGATCCGGAGCGAAAGTATGTAACTGAAGAAGAATGGAAGTCCGTTACCAGTGCGCTTGTCCTGTATGCCGAACATACTTGGGGTCACTCCGCCTCTTTGCATAGACCTTATGATTTTCGCGTGCAGCAGTTGCTTTTACGCAAAACCAAGTATGCGGTTGAGGCGGATGAACTGTCATGCATTGCATTAGATAAAGTGCTTACCGGCAAAGGCCAAGGTGATTTTACTGCCCGGAGGACTTTTACTTACAAGGTCATGAATCCTTCGATCGAAGCGAGAATGTCGCTTGCCTATTTGTCGCTTGATTACTGGGAATCCCCTATTTTTGAAGATACGATCCGAGTGGTAGATTTGCAGGGGCGCCAATATCCCTATGTACGTGTGAATCATTCCCTGCGGGGACAAGAATTATGCATCCAGCTCCAAATGGAACCTTTGGAAGAGATAGAATTAAAACTCGAGTTCTTGACCGTAACTGATGAATCCCATAAGGCAGAAGTGAAATTCGTAATAGGAGAGGCAAAGGGGACGGGATGCTTCGAGAATGACTTGTTGCGCGTAGAGTGGGACGATAAGAAGGGTGTGCACACCCTCATCCATAAACCAAGCGAAAAGTCACTCTTAGTGGACGGGGCANNGCATCAGGCCTAGGCGCACCTCTGTACCAGCTATTTGAAGGAGTTAATCGTTGGGATCCGGCAGGCTTTGGTTATAAAGCTCGTATGATTCCGAAAGGAGAAGTTTTTAACGGACAAATCAAGCAAATTACAAATACAGGAAGCAATAACTTCTATGAGACATGGGAATTTGAATACGATGTTCGCGGCGCGCACTCTTATGCTTTTGAAATCAAATTCTACCGTACTGGCTCCCGTTTCGACCTGTCAGTAAGATTGAACAAGGAAAACCTCTTGGACCCTGAAGGCATGTATACGTCATTCCCTTTCCAAACCGAGCAAGGGATATGGTATTTGGATAAAGCGGGTGCAGCAATACGGCCGTGTATAGATCAGCTTCCAAATGCGTGTTGCGACTTTTATTCTGTTCAAAGTGGAGCATCGTTGGTAGGTAATGACCTGGGGATTTCAATCACTACCTTGGATGCCCCTATGGTGCATATCGGGAAGCTTCGATTANNTATGGGACTATGCAGAACAAATTGAACCTACAGGTCCTTTATATTCATGGCTAACCAACAATAAGTGGGATACGAATTTCAAGGCCTCTTGTGGCGGCTTTTACGAGTTTCGCTATACGATAGATGTAAATCAAGCGTATACCGATTCCACTAAAGCCATACGCGCCTGTCAGGAAAATAGTTATGATTTTCTGGCGATAAGAAAATAGGATCAAACGGGAAACTTCTTCCTCCGTCATGCCGGCCCCGTTACTGAAGCCATTACATTGATTCTATCTATGTCGGACAATAAAAAATAAGATTTAACCAATCAAAAGATGACTCCTGATTTTGTCATGAGTCATCTTTTTCCTCTCATATGGCGACTTGATCAGGTCGCCATATCATTAATTTTCTTGATGAGGTTAAGAAATTAACTAGTAACTGAAGAAAACTTCAAAAGTTGTACTTTGATTCGTTTTAAAGTATTTAATATTCGTTATGGAGGTATTTTTATGAGCATTTCATATGATGCATCGACTCGTGTATTTAACCTGCAAGCTAATCAAACAAGCTATATGATTAAAATTTTGGATGGAGGTTACCTTACCCACTTTTATTGGGGGCGCAAGCTTCGNNCTTCGATATTTCGATCACCCCTCATTCTCCCCAACGCCTGAAGGATCGGATGGAAGATTTACATTAGATATGAACCCTACTGAATATCCTGCATACGGAAATGGAGATCTTCGTGTGCCAGCATACCAAATCCAATTGGAGAACGGATCGACGATTAGTGATTTGCGTTATGAATCTCATACTATTACGCCGGGAAAGCCACGTCTTGAGGGTCTTCCTGCAACCTATACAGAAAAGGATAGTGAGGCAGAAACGCTTGAAATTACACTTCGCGATGTAGTAACTGGGTTGAAGGTAGTGCTGTCTTATACGGCATTTGTGCAATACGACGCCATTGCACGTTCAGTCCGATTTGTGAATGAAGGTCAAGCACCACTCAAGCTGCTTCGAGTTCTCAGTGCTAGTGTTGATTTTCCGCATAATCGATTTGATATGCTAGACTTGGCCGGTTCATGGTCACGTGAGCGGCATGTTCAGGTAAGACCGTTGATGATGGGCATGCAGTCAGTTGAGAGCCGCCGCGGCTCCAGTTCGCATCAACATAATCCATTTCTCGCGATGCTCTCCAAGGATGCTACAGAGGATAACGGCGATGTGTATGGGTTTAATTTAGTCTATAGCGGCAATTTCATCGCTCAGGCTGAGGTGGATCAGTTTAACAACACGCGTGTGTCAATTGGTATGAATCCATTCGATTTTAGTTGGCATCTTGAACCTGGAGAAGCTTTCCAAACACCAGAAGCAGTGCTTGTTTATTCGGCAAAAGGTNNATGTCGCGTACGTATCATAAGTTGTACCGCTCGCGCATATGTCGTGGATTGTTCCGAGATGAGCCACGTCCTGTTCTGGTGAATAACTGGGAAGCGACGTATTTCGACTTCACTGCAGAGAAGATTGAAGCGATTGCTGAAGTAGGTAAAGAACTTGGTATCGAACTATTTGTACTCGATGATGGTTGGTTTGGCAAACGCGATAATGACCAAA
>DOJM01000258.1:0-11939 GCA_003529225.1 Paenibacillus sp. | reverse complement strand
ATTTTTCACGTCAGGATGTCTGTGATGAAATCATTCAGATGCTGTCGGACATTTTGAATAGTGCGCCGATTTCATACGTAAAGTGGGATATGAATCGTAACATGTCGGAGATTGGTTCGGCGATGTTGCCACCACATCGTCAACGGGAAACTGCCCATCGTTACATACTGGGCCTCTACTACGTACTGGAAACGATCACTACGAAGTTTTCGCATGTTCTTTTTGAAAGCTGCTCTGGTGGTGGTGGTCGCTTCGATCCAGGCATGCTCTATTNNTATGCCGCAAACTTGGACAAGCGATAAAACTGATGCTGTAGAACGTTTGAAAATTCAGTACGGAACAAGCATCGTTTACCCTATCAGTGCCATGGGGGCACACGTATCGGCGGCGCCGAATCATCAAGTTGGGCGGTTAACTTCGCTTAAGACACGTGGGGACATCGCGATGTCCGGTAATTTCGGCTATGAGCTGGATCTGTCCAAGTTCACCGATGAAGAGAAAGAGCTTGCCAAGCAGCAGGTTGCACTGTATAAGGAAATTCGTTCACTTGTTCAATTCGGTGATTATTACCGCTTGCTGAACCCTTTCGAAAGCAATGAGGCTGCGTGGATGTTCGTAAGCGAGGATCAGAGTGAGGCTATTGTTGTATATAGCCGTGTTCTGGCGGTTCCGTTCGAGCCTTTTGATTCTCTACGCCTAAAAGGACTAGACGCGGATGCGGATTATGTTGTTGTAGAAACCGGACAACAGCTTGGCGGTGACGAACTGATGTACAACGGCATTCACACACCAAAACTTCATGGTGATTTTCAAAGCTGGCTGTTTAGATTGAAACGTGTGAATTAAGGATTTAGAGAAGGTTCTGGATGAAGTTCGTATTGAGGTATGCGTTGAAGCTAGAAGCAATTGCATTGTTTCTAGCTGTATTAGAACATAAAAATTTACCTATAAACAGATGACTCATGACCCATAATCTAGTTAAGAGTCATCTGTTTGAAATATGTATGCTGTTTCATCCACTTGAAAAAGGTCTCTATTGCCCATCGTTCCCGATAAATCTGACCAATTTCATCAGCACTCAGATCAAAACGGTTGGTTAGGATCAAGATGGGATTTGCTTCTGAATCCGCGGTCTGGATGAGCCAAAGCACGTTTTTCATTCGCTTTTGCGTTGCGGTCAACTAGCACTATGAACTAAATAAAAAATGCTTTAAGAAAGGAATCTTGCTATGACAATTTCGAAAAACAAACCTGAAAAACTAATAACCATAGAAGCTGTATTAAAGAAAATTGAAGAACTCTTATCACAATTGACATTGGATGAAAAGATAGGCATGATTCACAGTGATAATGTCTATAACAATAAGGGTGTGGATCGCTTGGGAATACCTGCGTTTTACATGTCGGATGGTCCCACAGGGGTCAGAATGGAGTATGACAGGGAAACCATACAAAACATTGGCAATTCCAATGAAACTGTATTGAGTTTACCTTGCAGCACTGCGGTTGCGGCAACATGGAATACGGAGCTTGCCTACCTTCACGGAAAAACACTTGGCAGCGAGGTGCGGGGCAGGGGGAAGGATGTATCACTCTCACCTGGTATAAACATACATAGGACACCACTATGCGGTAGAAATTTTGAATATCAGTCAGAAGATCCGTATTTGGTTTCCAAGATGGCAGTTGGAATTATCAAGGGATTGCAAGACAATGATATTGCATCCTGTGTCAAACATTTTGTTGCGAACAACCAGGAGGTTAACAGGTTTTCTGTTAATGTAGAAATAGATGACAGAACCCTGCATGAGATTTATATGCCTGCATTTAAAGCTGCTATAGTTGAAGGAAATTCATACAGTATAATGGGTGCGTACAACAAATTCCGTGGAGAGTACTGCTGCCAGAGCAAGTACCTTTTAAAGGATGTTCTTCGTGATGAATGGGGCTTTGATGGTGTAATCATATCCGACTGGGGCGCAGTGCATGATACAAAGAAAGCAATTGATGCTGGCACTGACTTTGACATGGATATTAGAAATACATACGACGATTTCTATTTTGCAAATCCGTTAAAGGCCATGGTTGAAGCAGGAGAAATTGATGAAGAAAATGTAAACGAAAGAATAAGACGTATTCTCAAGCTTATGTTTAAATTAAAGATATTTGATAAAACAAGAAATAAGGGCGCTTACAATTCTCGTACAAACAGTGAAGCAATTCTTGAAGTTGCCCGTGAGTCAATAGTATTGCTTAAAAATGACAAGCAAATACTACCTTTATCCGAAGAAAAGATTAAGAAAATTGTGGTCATAGGTGAAAATGCAGACAGGCTGCATGCCTTCGGAGGAGGAAGCTCAGAAGTAAGGGCATTATACGAAATCACTCCGCTATTGGGTATCAATATGTATCTCGGAGGCAACACAGAGATTGTGTATTCACCGGGTTATACATCTGATAAAGGAGCTGATGCAGAACAGCAAAAAGTACTTTCTGACAAGGCATGCGAGTTGGCAGCTAATTGTGATGCTTGTATATATGTAGGTGGACTCAATCATGATTTTGACACCGAAGCATATGACAGAAACGACTTGAAGCTTCCTTACGGACAGGATGAGTTGATACAGAAGTTGTTAAAAATCAATCCCAATATGGTAATTGTAAATATGAGCGGATCTCCTGTTGAGATGGGTGAATGGATAAATGAGGCACATGCTGTTGTTCAATACTGGTACTCTGGATCTGAAGGAGGAACTGCGCTTGCGGAGGTGATTTTTGGTGCAGTAAACCCATCCGGTAAGTTGACAACTACATTCCCTAAGAGGCTCGAAGATACGCCGGTTTACCACTTTGGAGAATACCCTGGAGATGAAAACGTGACCTATAATGAAGGGGTTTTTGTGGGTTACAGGTATTATGATACTTATATGGTTGAACCTGAGTTCTGCTTCGGACATGGTTTATCATATACGGATTTCGAATACAACGATATTGAAACGAAAGTTACCAGACAGACAGATGGAAAAGGCATGGCAGCGGACATTTTGGTCACTGTTACTAATGAAGGTAAAGTGGCTGGCGCAGATGTAGTACAATTGTATATTACTGACAAGGAATCTTCCGTTGATAGACCTTTGCAGGAATTGAAGGGATTCAGAAAAGTAAGGATTGATCCTGGTGAAACAAAAACGGTTAAATTTACACTTAAAACTGAGGACTTCAGTTTTTACAGCATGGAGGACTCCGGTTGGAAGTTTGAGGACGGTAAGTTCGTTGTTTCAATAGGCAGGTCCTCAAGGGATATACGTCTGAAGGCTGAAATTTAAAGTGAGAACGATTCGCAATGTGAATAATATTCATAATCCCATGGAGTAAATATATTAAATTAATCGTTGATCTAATTGATTTTTACGAATAGCAACAAAGCTACACTTTCAGGGTAATCAATGATGAAATGGACTAAATTGTAGGTAGTGGTCGTTTTGCCTGTGCCGCCTTTCTGGTTAGTGATGGTTATGATCTTTGCTTTGCATCGAAAAAACCTTCATGGAGTTTACGCTACGCTAAAATTTGTCAATGGCAGGGATTTGTATTCTAGGCTTGTGACAGGCGGAAGTATGCGATTCCAAGGTGATCATCGAAGTGACGCTTCATCACATGAAGAAACAAATCCAGATCAATCCGAGAATCAGTTGGACGGACAGAAGTAACGTGCAGCTCCGAATGAATATTGGATTCAATATTTCGGAGCATGAAATATACTATGGTGTTCCTTATGGTATCCAACGATTTGGCAATTACATGGAGGGAGTTTATCCGTTTAATCCCACCGAAATCAGCAACGAGCTGTTCGAGGAGTATAGGGAAGTGCAAGGTTTGTTTATCTTGCAAAACCCCGAATACGGCGTGAGCGTGAGCACGAATCAGTCATCATTCGCATTTGAAGAAAGCACAATCGAGGCCGTCTTGGTTCNNGATAATGATATGCAAATCCCGAATTTTGGGGAACTCCGGTGGGACTCTGCGAGGCTTGGTAAATACGGGAACGTTAGCTGAAACATCAGCAGAATATTATATTAAATACTTTCCAATTGATTGTTTTTTGCTTTGAAAGGTATACTACAAACTGTCGATGCTGAGTGTCAGTTTGATGACGGGAAGGATTTAACTCTTACTTTACAATGTAGGAGGAAGATGATATATTGAGCTTGTGAACTTGTACGTATGAGTTTGGAGGTGTCTATGCTTAATCGAAATGATGTTGTTCCGCTGTATGCCCAATTACAGAAAATTTTAAAAGAAGACATCATACAAGGGAAGTACAGAGAGGGGGAAACGATTCCTTCAGAAACCCAATTGATGCAAGAGTATAACATTACTAGAACGACGATTCGTAAAGCAATTGTAAATCTTGTTAATGAAGGATTATTGAAGACAGTTCATGGTAAAGGGACAATCGTCAGTCTAAAAGAAATTCGCTATAATATTTGGAACTTTAGTGGTTTCACTGACTATTTCAATAATAAAAATGAAACCCCAATCTCTAAAGTCTTGGAAAACCAAGTCATTTCGGAAAATGGGCAAGACTATCTAAAGCTTGCTAGGGCCCGTGGAGTGCAAAAAGAACAAGGAGTTGTTTGGCTCACGATTGATACTTCCCTTGTTCCATTATCTCTATTTCCGTATATTGAACAGACTGATTTCTCCAAAGAATCGTTGTATAATACGATGAAGCAAAAATATAAAATCACACCCAAAAATGCTTCATTACAAATCAATCCAATTTTGGGCAATGAATTGACCGAAAGTGTTTTTGGATATAACAAAAGTGTTCCCCTGGTAAAGGCGACAGGAACCGTTCTTAGTGAAGATGGTATTGAAATTGAAAGAGTAGAAGTTATTTATGGACCAAAGATGGAATTTAAAATTGTAACGAGTATGGATTAATGTTCTTATATAGTACATGATTTATGTACTATATTTTTAAAATTCAACTTATACGGACAACCGTATGAGTTGTTAAACTAACTAGAGGTGATTAACATGAAAAATAAAATTCTTGGAGCCCTATACGGAATGGCGATCGGCGATGCCTTGGGAATGCCTTCAGAGCTGTGGGGGAGAAAAAAAGTTAAACAGTTCTTCGGCGAGATAGATACTTTTTTAGATGGCCCTTATGAAAATGTGGTGGCGAGAAATTTTAAAAAAGGTCAATTTACCGATGATACATCCCAAGCACTCATTATTTTAGATTCATTAATTGAAAGTGGTTTCATTCCCGTGCAGTCGATCATTGCACGTCGATTATTAACATGGGCTGAAGACTTGAATGCGTTTGAGAATGAAATTTTGGGACCGAGCTCTAAAGCGGCCTTACTCGCGTTTAAAGAAGGAAAAGATCCGAAACCATTCACAGTAAAAGCGGAGACAAACGGAGCAGCGATGAGAATTGCACCGATCGGCTGTCTATTCCCGAGCAGCAAGAAGACTGAACTTGTCCAATATGTTTATGAAATAAGCAAAGTGACGCATGAAACAGATGTGGCAATTAGTGGAGCTGCGATGATTGCTATGGCAGTAAGCTCAGCTTTAGAGGACAAAGATTGGGAAAGTATGATGGAAGATGTTATAGATGTATTTGAGATTGCTTCCGAATACGGGGCAGAAACGTATAGTGCTTCAATTGCAGAACGATTGAAACTTGCATTATCTTTCGCGAATCAATATCAGGATGATCAGGAAGTCTTTATTCAAAAAATATATGACATAATCGGCAGTGGTGTATTAACAAGCGAGTCTGTTCCAGCAGCTCTTGCAATTGCTTATTATGCTAAAGACCCCCACTTATGCAGTAAAATGTGTGCAAATATGGGTGGAGATACTGACACGATCGGTGCAATGGCTACTGCAATCTGTGGGGCAAAGGCCGGAATTCGCACAATTGATCCAACATGGATTAAGGTGATTGATGAAAGTAACTCTGTTAATTTGGATGTTTATGCTGATGCTATTCTTTCTTATAGAAATCATTTGTAAGCGCTCTAGTGAAAAATAAAATAAAACGTTTTACTTATTCTCAAAAATTGGGGGGTATTACGATGGAAGAAAAACAAAGCTCAGTATTTTTGCCACTTGAACAAAGATCAGGAAAGCCTAAAGAGTTATTTACGATTTGGTTTGCAAGCAATATTGGAATTATAGGTGTGGTTATGGGAGCAATGGTTATTGTTGCTTTTCAACTAAGCTTCTTGCAATCTATTCTTGCAGCGGCTTTGGGAGCGCTCTCTTTTGCACTTGTAGGCTATTTAAGTTTAGCTGGCAGGGATACTGGAGGGACTACTTTTTTTCTCTCAAGAGCTGCATTCGGGTTAAAGGGAAACTATATTCCTACGTTTATCGGATGGATGAACTTGGTGGGATGGCTAGCGGTAAACGTTGTAACAGGTACATTGATTTTATTAACGATCTTTAATTCCTTTGGAATAGGTCAGACAAAGATATTAACGATTATTAGTTTAGCGATTTTTGCAGGAATGATTATTGTTTCCAGCATTTTTGGTCAGGATAAACTTGTTAAAATTCAAACATTCTTTACTTACGTTTTCGGTGCTTTAACTTTATTTGTCTTACTGATTTTAATCCCAAAAACGAATTGGGTATCATTATTTAGCATGAGTAATGGTGATTGGTTAGGTGGATTTTTACCTGCTATATCGATCATTGCGGCAGGTACCGGGATCAGTTGGTCCATTGCAGCTGCAGATTATAGTGCCTACCAAAATCCAAACAATTCTTCAAAATCTATTTTTACGAGCGNNATTTTATTAAGTACTTCTGTGCCCAATTTAGCTAGTTCTGCCAATCCAATCCAAGAGATTGGTAAAGCACTTCCCTCATGGATGCTCGTGCTGTATTATGTAACGTCGTTGGGAGGGATTATTCCGCAAAGTATCATTAGTTTAAAATCAGCAAGGGTGAATCTCGAAACATTAGATATCCGTGTGAGTAATACAACAGCAATCATCATTCATGCTTTATTTATGATTTTGATACCCATTTATGTGCTATTTTTCTCTGAGAATTTTCTAGGAATTTTCCAAATGTTTCTTGGGTTATTAGGAACCGGTCTTGCAGCCTGGGCGGCTGTATTTTTAGTAGACTATGTCATGATTCGAAAAAAAGTGGGATATGATGAGCTGCTTATTATAGATAAGTCACCTAACAAAGTGAATTTAAAGGGTGTACTTAGTTGGCTCTTAGGTGTTATTGTCGGTTTATTATTTACAAATTCACCTTTCTTCAATGGACCTTTTGCCAAAGGTATATTTGAAGGGAATAGTTTAGGGTTATTCCTTGCCTTTTTTGCAAGTGCATTTACTTACTTTATTTTAGTCTTTTTGAATAAAAAGAGAATCGAGGGCTGAGTTTAATGGAACAACTAATTCAAAAAATTCGAGAACTAAAGATGAATAAAAAGGTGTTAGTATTAGGTGCCGCTGTGATTGATATGATTATCGAGTTTGATCGGTTACCAAAGAGCGGTGAAGATGTAGCAGCTGATCAGAAAGAAAGCATAGTCGGTGGTTGTGCTTACAATGTATCTGGTACGTTAAACTATTTAAATTTGAATCATGATTTAGGAGTACCAGTTGGAAAAGGGCATTTTGCGGAAACGATTAGAAAGCAACTTAAGGAAGACGGTATAGACATATTAATAGAGGATGAGAGTCAAGATAATGGTTGGTGCTTGTCCATCGTAGAGAAGGATGGAGAACGGACATTTATCACGATGGCAGGGCTAGAAACACACTGGAAATCAGAATGGTTTCATTCTATCGACATAGGTGACTATGATTTTATCTACGTGAATGGATATGAGGTTGAAGGTTCAGGGGAAGTGATTCTTAAAGCGCTAGAAAAGAAAAAAGAGACATGTAAAATTATTTTTGATCCTAGCCCTAGGGTTGGATTTATCGACCAAGCGACACTTACCAAATTGCTTTCCATGGGAACAATCATTCATTTAAATCATGCGGAATTAAAGTCTTTAACAAAAGAAAATGACTTACAGCAAGCATTAAAGCGTGCATTTGATATGACATGTGAACCTGTTATCGTGACATTAGGTGCAGAAGGAACGATATACTATACCGAAAATGAAAGTGAACTTGTTCCTACAAAAAAGGTAACCGTTGTTGATACGATTGGTGCAGGAGATTCACATACAGGAGGTTTGATAGCAGGATTAACTGCTGGACTTTCCCTCGGAGAATCGTGTGAATTAGGAAATCAGCTCGCAAACATCATTGTGCAACAACAAGGAGGGAAACTTGGATTAAATCAATAAAATCAGTGAGAAAACCGAGGCGAGGCTGTTGAAATGTTAGCGCGTTTCAAGGATCATGTCATAGGCAGCGAAAGTTGAGATAATAGAATGAATAGGAGTGCTTAATATGTCATTAAGGCTTTGGAGAAAACCTGGCAAAATTTTATCCGTCGACGGGAAAAGAGGATATTTCAATTTGGCATACGGAAGCGATTCTCTTTCACAAAAGCTTGATGTATGGCTTCCAGAAAAAGGAGATGGCCCCTTTCCTGTAATCTTATCTATTCATGGAGGTGGATTTACTTGGGGAGATAAAAGGCAAAGCGATTGTATAGAGCCTATGTTAGAAGGCTTAAATAGGGGATATGCTGTTGTTGGTATCGAATATCGACTTACTAAGGAAACCATATTTCCAGATCCTGTGCGTGATATTAAACAAGCAATAAAATATCTTCGTGCTAATGCACAACAATTATCATTGGATGACAAAAATATGATAGTTTGGGGGGGCAGTGCGGGAGGATATATGGCATTAATGGCGTGTCTTTTCGAAAAAAATGAGTACTTTGACAATGAGCAAGATAAGAATAATTGTGTTTCAGCAGCCATTAGGGCCGGCGTTTCATGGTATCCAATAACCGATTTTTCAACACTGGATAAGCAATTGAGAATTAACAGTATTATAAATAAGTTTTTGAGAACGGAATCACCTGATCAAAATGAAGATGAGTATGAACCTACAGATCCGCCAACACAAGACGATGAGTTTCCCTTTAATGATGATGAAAGCGTGTGCGCGACATTTGTTGGCTCATCCATTAATGAGTTAAGTGAACAGGTGAAAAAGGCGAATCCAATGTCATATATTCATACAGCTATGCCCAAACTGCTATTGCAGCATGGGAGTGGTGATGAGATAGTTCCTATGCAGCAATCTATTGAATTTGCGTTAGCTGCAAATGATCTTTGCGGGGAAGAACGAGTAATTCTTGAAATTATTCCACATGCAATTCATAGTTCTCTTCTATTGGAAACAAAAGAGAATATTGATCGTATCTTTAAGTTTATTGATGGTGTGATTGTATAACAGGGACAGTTTCAGAAGGAATAATTTGATTTTCGATCTAAATTAAGTAGCGTCAGAGTGCAAAATTTTCATTCTAAATATCAGTGTCCTTGTTGGCGTAGGTGTGTTGATAATATTCCAGATATTTAAAAGGAATATTAAGAAACCAGACTAAAGGCTTTTTTATCAATAAAGGGCGGTTATGTTGAATAGCTTGAAATCCTTCAAGCATAACTTCTTTTTATATCCCTTATTTAGTTTGTTCCTTGTATACGATAGTTCGATAAAAGAAAGTTCTATCCAAAGAAAACTACTCCATTGTGATATTCTCCCCTTATAGTAGACAGAAAAAAGCAAGCCGATTAATCTGTCTATTATGGAGGGGATTTTTTTATGGGCGAAATTAGGAAGACTTACGATGTTACATTTAAGAAAAAGGCAGTCAATCTCTATCTCAAAAAGGGAATGAGCTACAAGAGTGTAGGTGAAGTAAGGAATTGGATATCGACCATTCCTTAGTCCGACGCTGGGTGAATCATTTTCAGGCGGAGGGAATGAAGGGGCTAAAGGAGAAAAGAGGCAAAGCAATAGGCCCTGGAGTTGGTAGACCGAGAACTCGATCGGAAGATCCTGAGGTTAAGCTGAAGCGCCTTAAAGCGGAAAACGAACTGTTAAAAAAGTTCTTACGGATGTAAAAGGAGGAATGGACGCCGTACCAAGCGGCAAAAAATTTACAGTAATCAATGAATTAGTTGGAAACGGGTACAATGTCATACTGCTATGTCAACTGGCAACCGTGTCCAGAAGCGGTTTTTATAAATGGGTAAAACATCAGGTGTCTAGTTCTCCGAAACGAATAGAAGATGAAGCCATGAAGCTAAAAATAATGGAATGTCACAGGAAGCTGAGAGGGATTTACGGCTATCGGAGGGTAAAAACTTGGCTATATAGAATCTATGGCATACATATGAACTATAAGCGTGTACAGAGACTTATGAATGAACTTGAAATTAAGGCTGTCATTCGGAGGAAGAGACCGTATTATGGCAAGAAAGAAGCTTACGTGATTTCAGGTAATCAACTAAACAGGGAATTCAAAGCCAGTCAGTCAAATACGAAGTGGGTAACCGATATTACCTATTTGATGTTCAACGGACAAAGACTATACCTCTCAGCGATTAAAGATCTATATAACAATGAAATTGTAGCCTACCAGATCAGTCGTAAAAACGATTTGAAATTGGTATTTATACGGTGAAAAAGGCACGAAAACAACAGAATACCAAAGGTGCTCTACTGCATAGTGACCAAGGATTCCAGTATACATCCCGCCAATATTATCAGCTGCTCAAACGATACAGCATCCAAGCCAGCATGTCCCGGAAAGGAAACTGTTGGGACAATGCATGTATGGAGAACTTCTTCAGTCATTTTAAAGCAGAGTGGCTTCTTCTTTATATACTGATGTATATCTTTTGGTCAAATTGAACATTGTGCTTAGATACATTGCTGAGAACCGTATCATAAGTAAAGCGAAATTTTCGGTATTAGCTGCTTTACCGAGTACAGAGCTTGTGATCCTGGACGAATGGGGATATCTGCCGATGGACCGGGAGGAAGCGCAACTGCTGTTTCAGGTGATCGCAGCCAGCTACGAACGCCGCAGTCTGGTCCTGATCACGAATCTGGAATTCTCCAAATGGGCTCGATCTTTACCAATGACCAGATGGCTGCCGCGATGATTGACCGATTCGCTCACCATGGACAATTNNGATTGTCTTTGAAGGTGAGAGCTACTGCCTGGGACGGCCCTGTTTGAGTTTAACTAGAGTTTTTACTTGAAGGGATGATACCTGCTATATTTCGTATCCGTGTTCTTTTAAATACAACTCACCAGCTTCGCATAGCTCCTCAAGCTCTCGAATGCCCATATATCTATTGTTCCAGGGCGTTACCTTTTCTTCCGTTAGTGAATAGGAGTAGACCAAAGCAGTCCGTTCAAATGTCTCATCATCCGGATTTTCATACCGCTCGCATAGGCCCATAACAGAATCGAACAACTCTAATGCACTCGCATTGTACTTTTCGGATGTATATAGTCTTAAATATTTGAATTGTTTCAGTGATGTAGCTCTTTCGATGGATTCAAGTAGAATTTTTCTTCCAAAGCCTTTGCTCCGCCATTTAGGCAAAACACCGTACCAACTGAGCCACACGGAATCTCTGTCAGCTTCTACAGTATAAATGCCCGAAATCCCTATGGCAGTTTCATTCTCGTACACAATCCAATAAGCATAGCCAGGATCATTGTTATCAATAGAATTTTTGATGTGCAGAATATCAGGCGAATCCGAAAAAATTTCCTTTTGAATGGTATAGGCCAGTTTTAAATTCTGTTGAGTAACTTCTATAAAATGCATGATTGTAGCACCTCGATTAATTTCATTATAGTCGTTGAAAATATTAGCTCTCTTATTACTTAGAAATTCCTCGCCAAAAGACTGTCCAAGCCGACTCCAGCTTCTCGTTAATTCGCTCTGGACTTGA
>DOJM01000257.1:3785-7278 GCA_003529225.1 Paenibacillus sp. | reverse complement strand
CTACGCATGGCTTTCGGCAGCAACCCTGATCGTGATGTAGAAAAAGCTGAAGAACTCATTTCAATGGCAACCTTGGCCCGTCGGGGTGGCGTTCTAATGTTAGAAAAACAAGCTGAAGAACATCCGGACCCTTTTACACGTGAAGGTCTACTTCTTATTGTCGACGGCACGGACCCTGAGCAGGTAAGACAAATTCTTGAATTAGAAATGGACGCAAAGGAATTGAAGCATGAGAGTTATGCCAAGATTTTTGAAGCCGCAGGTGGATATGCACCAACGATGGGAATTATCGGGACGGTGATGGGTCTCATTCGTGTGCTTGGCAACCTTACAGATCCGTCAAATCTGGGCACATCTATCGCAGTTGCATTTACCGCAACACTGTACGGTGTAGCCATCGCTAATTTAATATTTTTACCCATCGCTTCCAAAATCAAATCCCGCAGTCAAAGCCAGCTACATAGTATGGAGATGCTGCTCGTCGGCATTCTTTCTTTGCAGAACGGGGATCATCCCTTGCTGGTGCGTAAAAAACTGAACTCATTCATCTCAGACACGGACACGAATGACCGTGCAGAAACTAGAGGTCTTTTATGAGACAAAGAGACCGGCGCAAACGGCGTGTAGAGACTCGGGAAAGCCGCGACCGCTGGATGATTACTTATGCTGATCTAATTACACTTTTACTTATATTTTTCGTTATATTGTATGCGATGAGCAGCCTGGATACTGACAAATATAATATTGTGACAGGCTCATTATCCGAGACCTTCAAGTCTGGCTGCACTGTCCTTGAGGGTGGGGACGGCATTTTAGATGCTGGGAAATCAACTGAGAACAAACCGGAAAGTACAGACGGGAATGGGAATGCAGCTGCAACTGCGGGACCAAATGATGGATCTGCTGAACAAACGGAGAACGAAACACCTTCGGTACGTGAGCTTGCTTTTCGAGAACAAGAGACTAAACTTGCTGAATTAATGGGTGTGATCACGAACTATGTAGAGGAAAATAATCTCGGAGAACAAATTTTTGTTGCCGACAAACCGCAGGGGATTGAAATCACACTCAGTGACCGTTTTCTCTTCGATATAGGTAAGGCAGACCTGAAGTCTCCAGCCCTCCCTGCTCTTCAGCAGTTATCTGGCTTATTCAGCGATATCGGCGCAAAGATCAGCATTGAAGGACATACCGACAATACGCCAGTATCTTCGGCTTCTCACTATAACGACAACTGGGAGCTGTCTGGTGCTCGTGCGCTGTCTGTACTGCGCTTTTTCTTAGATCGGGAGGGATTGAACCCCGACAATTTTCAATACGCAGGTTATGCTGATACCCAGCCTACCGCAGATAATACAACGGCAGCAGGTCAACAGAAGAACCGCCGTGTAGAGATCATTGTGCTTCGTCAGCTTCAAGAGGGTGACATTCAATCGAGGGATTAGGGAATCCCTCCCTGATTTCCCCAATTAAACGCAAAGATCCAACCACCACTTATATAAAAACACCAAACAGCAAGTTCCCAAAAACAGAAACTNNCGATGAAATTAATATACATCGAAAAATCCCAATTACTCTCCTACCAATGCACGATATCCGGCTGCATCCAGCAGACCTTTTACAGCTTCAGCATACTCTCCGTCCACTTCAATTTCAAAAATCCAACCCTCGCCATACGGCTTATCGTTGATCAGCTCCGGACTAGCTTCTAATCCGTCATTAATCTTGGTAACCTTCCCAGAGACGGGTGAATACAGTTCCGATACGGTCTTAACGGATTCGATACTGCCTACGCTGTCACCAGCTGAAATGGCCGAGCCTACTTCTGGAAATTCCACAAATACGATATCGCCTAACAAATGCTGAGCATGATCCGTAATCCCAACACGTACTATGCGTCCTTCCACTTGCTGCGCCCACTCATGCTCTTCGCTGTAAAGAAGGTTATCTAAAACTTCACTCATTTCAAGCCGCCTCATTTCCAAATTGGAATTCTAAATTTAGTTATAGCCTAAGTGATCCCAGAGCATAATGTCAATATTACTAATAGTAAAATAAATTTGTCGTTTTTTTGACTTTTTCTTGTTGACAGCGCCCTCCTATACCCGTTTAATGGAGACATAAGAAATAAATACAGTTGCGGATGATGGCATAGGGAGAGACTGTCTCACTTGAAGACGGCGCCGAAGGAGTAAGCCCTAACAGGGGTGAATCTCTCAGGCAAAAGGACCTTTGTCGGACGTACCTCTGGAGAGCATCAGACGCGAGGCTGAGTGCGTCAGGTCACCAACGGGGAAACTTGCAGGTTAGTTACGCAGGGTAACTCTCAGGTACAAAGGACAGAGCAGAGAGCGATTAGTGCATTTATGCATGGTTGCTTCTGCCTGTCCTTTTTTGTATGTAATTAGACTAGGGGAGTGATGACATGGATGCTTTGAAAAGAACGCCTTTTTATGATCTCTATTCCGCTTATGCGGAGTCCAGATGCATTGATTTTGGCGGCTGGGAGCTGCCAGTACAGTTTACAGGTATCGTGAAGGAGCATGAAGCCGTTCGCCAACAAGCTGGACTGTTCGATGTATCGCATATGGGTGAATTCATGGTGATCGGGAGCGGTGCTGAAGCCTTTTTACAAAAAATGACGACCAACGATGTCAGCCGCCTCACCGATGGTGCGGCACANNAATATACGCTGCTCTGTTATCCAAACGGCGGTGTCGTTGACGATTTACTCGTGTATCGACTAAGCGAAGGCCGTTATATGCTCGTCGTTAATGCCTCCAACATCGATAAGGACTTCCAGTGGCTGCAAGAGCATCTGACCTCTGAATTCGGTGAAGTCACACTCACTAATGTCTCTGACGAGACGCTTTTGCTCGCCTTGCAAGGTCCGCTGGCAGAGACCATACTCGCGGAAGTTACTGATGCTCCGATCTCGGCGCTCAAGCCTTTCCACTTCATCGAACGCGCAGCCGTCTGCGGTGTAGAAGTACTGATCTCCCGTACAGGTTATACCGGTGAAGATGGCTTCGAGATCTACGCTCCGCTGAATGGGGCAACAACGTTATGGAACGGCCTACTCGCAGCTGGCACTCCTCACGGATTAACACCTGCTGGACTGGGCGCACGGGATACGCTCCGTTTCGAGGCAAAATTGCCACTGTACGGTCAGGAGCTGTCGGCTGACATCACACCTCTTGAAGCAGGGGTTCAGTTTTTCGTAAAGCTGGACAAAGCAGATTTCATCGGACGCGATGCATTGATACAGCAAAAAGAAGCCGGTCTTCCCCGCCGTCTTGTCGGTCTAGAAATGATTGATCGAGGCATTCCGCGTTCCCATTACCCGGTCTATGCGGACGGCATCAGAATCGGAGAGGTCACAACAGGAACCCAATCTCCAACGCTGAAACGCAACCTGGGGTTAGCTTTGCTTGATACAGCTTACAGTGAAATAGGCACAGAGGTTTTCGTAGAGATACGTGGCAAACAGCTT
>DOJM01000257.1:2613-3678 GCA_003529225.1 Paenibacillus sp. | reverse complement strand
TCCGATATCAAGGAACTATGCCCATGTCTGAATCACTCGATGAATACGCCTTGCTGCGCCACATGAAAGGTTTGGCGGACCGAAATGCCGACTTTGATTCTCACGCCAGCTTCCTCGGCGCCGGATTATACGATCATCACATCCCTGTAGTCATCAACCATGTCATTTCCCGTTCTGAATTCTACACTGCCTACACCCCTTATCAACCAGAGATCAGCCAAGGCGAACTGCAAGCGATCTTCGAATTCCAGTCTTACATTTGCGAACTAACCGGTATGAAAGTAGCTAATGCCAGCATGTATGATGGCGCAACCGCATTATCCGAAGCAGCAGTACTCGCAGCTGGTGCCACCAAACGCAAAAAATTGATTGTCTCCCGCACCGTTCACCCTGAAGCGCGCCAAGTGTTACGCACATCGGCTAATGCTTGGGGTCTTGAGGTAGTGGAGATTGACTATACAGACGGTGTTACCGATCAGGCTAAGCTTGCTGAGGCCATTGATGGTGATACTGCCGCAGTACTGATGCAATCGCCTAATTTCTTTGGCAGCATCGAAGATCTTCGCTCGGTTGAGCCGCTGATCCACGCTGTTAAAGGTCTTCTTGTAGTCAGCGCGAACCCAATGGCTCTTGGAGTACTTGAAACACCAGGTAAGCTTGGAGCCGATATTGTAGTCGGTGATGCTCAGCCACTCGGTATTCCAGCTTCTCTCGGCGGTCCAACTTGTGGATTCTTCGCCGTAGCAGAGCACTTAATGCGCCGCATGCCAGGTCGTATCGTTGGTCAAACTGTTGACCGTAACGGAAAACGCGGCTTCGTTCTAACACTCCAAGCTCGTGAGCAGCATATCCGTCGTGAAAAAGCGACATCAAATATTTGCTCTAATCAGGCGCTGCTGGCCCTCTGCGCATCCGTCTACTTGTCCGTTATGGGCAAAGAAGGCATGCGTGAAGTGGGCGAGCTAAATATTCGTAAAAGCCATTACGCTGCTAATAAACTTAGCGAACTAACAGGTGCTGAGCTTGCCTTCTCCTCCCCATTCTTTAACGAATTTGTCGTCAAGA
>DOJM01000257.1:866-2576 GCA_003529225.1 Paenibacillus sp. | reverse complement strand
TCGACCAATTCGCTAGCGCACTGGAGGGCTGTTTATGAAACCGGAACAAAGTCTAATCTTTGAATTAAGTCGTCCCGGCCGCTCGGCCTATTCTTTGCCACAATGCGATGTGCCACAGGAAGAAACCTTGGAATCCCTGATTCCATCAGGGTTGCTCCGTAGCGACCCCGTCGTGCTTCCAGAAGTATCCGAAGTGGACGTCATTCGCCACTACACTTCCTTGTCACGCCGCAACTTCGGTGTGGATAATGGCTTCTATCCACTGGGTTCATGCACGATGAAATACAATCCTAAAATCAATGAAGATGTCGCCCGCTTCTCCGGCCTAGCTAAGATCCACCCTTACCAGCCGGAAGAAAGCATTCAGGGAGCACTCGAATTAATGTATACCCTGCAAAATGACTTGTCCGCACTAACCGGCATGGATGCTGTATCTTTACAGCCTGCCGCAGGTGCGCATGGTGAATGGACCGGCCTCATGATGATCCGCGCCTACCATGAAAGCCGTGGCGAGACCCGCACGAAGGTTATCGTGCCGGATTCCTCACACGGCACCAATCCTGCTAGTGCTTCAGCAGCAGGGCTTGAAACGATCACGATCCCTTCCACAGATAAAGGGATGGTCGATCTTGATGCGCTAAGATCGGCCGTCGGTAGCGATACAGCCGCACTGATGCTGACTAACCCAAGCACACTCGGCTTGTTCGAGACCCAAATCGTCGAGATTGCTGAGATCGTGCATGAAGCAGGCGGCTTACTCTATTACGATGGAGCCAACTCCAATGCCATTATGGGCATTACCCGACCTGGCGACATGGGCTTTGACGTTGTGCATCTGAACTTGCATAAGACAATGAGCACCCCACATGGCGGTGGTGGCCCTGGAGCCGGACCAGTCGGCGTAAAATCCATCTTGATTCCGTTTCTACCACAACCAACTGTGGTGAGAAACGAAGATAGCAGCTTCTCACTCGACTTCGGCGGACCTGAATCGATTGGACGCGTGAAAGCTTTTTACGGCAACTTTGGTATTCTGGTTCGTGCCTATGCCTATATCCGCACCTATGGTCCAGACGGACTGCGTGAGGTATCAGAAAATGCCGTGCTGAATGCAAACTATATGATGCATCGCCTGGCGCCGTATTTTGAAATCCCATATCCGGGTGTATGTAAGCATGAATTCGTTATGTCCGGCAAAAGCCTCAAGCAGTATGGGGTGCGCACCTTAGACGTTGCTAAACGATTGCTCGATTTCGGCTACCACCCGCCAACCGTGTACTTCCCATTGACTGTAGAGGAATGCATGATGATCGAGCCGACGGAAACCGAAAGTAAAGAAACACTGGACGGCTTCATTGATACGATGATCCAGATCGTGAAAGAAGCGCAGGAGACACCGGAGGTCGTAATCAACGCACCGCATACCACAGAGATTAGCCGTTTGGATGAGACACAGGCTGCGCGTAAGCCGGTTTTGAATTGTTCTTGCGGTTAATATTTCTATAATAATCGAGTAGGAGGGGGCGGTTAGCCCCCGACCTCTCACACCACCGTACGTCAGACTGTCTAACAACTGATTGCTGAGTAGACTTTAAAACGTGGGTTTATGCAATTTCACTCAAATAAACGTCGTGTATATTAGATTTCGAACAAGCTCGGTCTCCGAAGAGACGTAAGAGCTCCTTTACGCCGTTTATTTTAATCATTCTT
>DOJM01000257.1:476-757 GCA_003529225.1 Paenibacillus sp. | reverse complement strand
GATTGCCGCTCTTTGCTTATAAATATTACTTTGCCTACGCGTATTTTCGGCAATCTGCTGGATCACTTCTTCGTCTTTAAGCCTGGTTACCGACCTTCCGCCTTTGGCAGACGTGCAGGATTCTTTTTGTCCGCAAATTTCGAAGGCTTCGCAAGTATAACGCTTATACTCTTTCCCATTTGTTTTCCATTCCATTTGAAAGGTAATCCATAACTCAACGGGCAGGTATATTTATCGTTTATGGCATCATATTTAAAGTTCTCTTTATCAAATCCGCTTGC
>DOJM01000257.1:0-306 GCA_003529225.1 Paenibacillus sp. | reverse complement strand
TGCCCTTGATCGTTGACATCATTGACCGTATCGCAGTCCACGATTAGTTTATACTTGCTGTCCACCGCAGTTTGAATATTGAAACAAACTTCATGCTTTCCGTTGTTTTTCATTGATTTGGCATCCGGATCGGTAATACAAAGCTGTTTTTCACCTGTCTTCTTGAGTTCTTGTTGAATGACCTGCAACTTATACATTCTCTCTTGATAGACCTCTAACTTTTCTGTGATTTCCTGTTTTTTTAGGCGATTGTCCTCGGCTAAAAATTCACGCAAATATGCATTGATTTTTTCGTCGATATACTCT
>DOJM01000153.1:9905-10387 GCA_003529225.1 Paenibacillus sp. | reverse complement strand
AAATCGTCATCAGTGCCGGGTGGAAGCGCGGCGCTACGTTTAATGTACGGAGTTCCTGAAACGGCGGATTTAGCGGTTGATCTGTTCGGAACGCATTTCCCGACACCAGTTGGACTTGCTGCAGGTTTAGATAAAAATGCCGAAGCCGTAGTCGGATTCTCTTCGATCGGGTTTGGATTTATGGAAGTGGGCACGGTTACCCCTAAGGGTCAACCGGGTAATGATAGCCCTCGTTTGTTCCGTCTTCCTTCGGATGAAGCGCTGATTAATCGAATGGGCTTCAATAACGAAGGGGCTGATGCTATGGCACAGCGTCTGAAGAAATTAAAGAATCGGAGAATTCCAATAGCAGTTAATATTGGACGGAATAAGATAACTAGTAATGAAGCGGCTCATGAAGACTATCGTCAGTGCATCCGTACGCTTTATCCGTACGGTGATTTTTTTGTGGTCAATATCAGCTCGCCGAATACACCCGGTCT
>DOJM01000153.1:9505-9824 GCA_003529225.1 Paenibacillus sp. | reverse complement strand
TGAGCTGGAGTATATGGTTCAGACGCTGACAGAAACTGGTATGGATGGTATTATTGCTACGAATACTACATTGAACCGTGATGGACTTAGTCATGAAAAGGCTAATGAGACGGGGGGCTTAAGCGGCAAGCCGCTACGCGACCGCTCAACGGAGATCATTCGCAGTATTTATCGCCAGACGGAAGGGAAAATGCCGATTATAGGATCAGGCGGTATTTTCACCAGTCAGGATGCGTATGACAAGATAAGAGCAGGTGCAAGTCTGGTCGAAATTTATACAGCTCTTATCTACGAAGGACCGGAGATTAACCGCAAATTG
>DOJM01000153.1:0-9446 GCA_003529225.1 Paenibacillus sp. | reverse complement strand
CCTGAAGCAGTGGGCGCTGATCATCACTGAAGGAGACGAAAGGACAGGAGGACGAAGGCGATGGACGGCAGGGACTGGGGAACTTTTTTACTTCCATATGAACAGACTGTGGAAGAATTGAAAGTTAAATTCAAAACAATGCGTTCGGAGTTGAAGAAAAGAGAGGAATACACGCCGATAGAATTCGTAACGGGGCGTGTAAAACGGCTGTCAAGCATTCTTGAAAAGGCTAAACGGCTGAATGTGAAGATGGAAGATCTGGAGACGGGGATTGAAGACATTGCAGGAATTCGGATCATGTGCCAATTCGTGGAGGATATCCGCAGAGTGGCCGAATATATCCGGGCCCGTAAGGATCTTGAAGTACTCTATGATAAGGATTACATCACTAATTATAAAGAGAGCGGCTACCGCAGCTTCCATATGATTATTAAATATCCTGTGCAAACAGCGCTTGGCCAGAAAATTGTGCTCGCGGAGATCCAAATTCGTACGCTAGCTATGAATTTCTGGGCTACCATAGAGCATTCCCTGAACTATAAATATCGGGAGAGTCTACCCGATGAAATGCGTGTTCGACTAAAGACGGCAGCTGAAGCAGCATCGATCCTCGACAGTGAAATGTCCAGTATTCGGGAAGAGATTCTGGAAGCACAGAAGACATTCGAGGAAAACTCGAATATGACCACGCAGATTCTCAAGGCCATTCATCAATTGTATTTCTATCACTTGGTGAATGAAGCTATAGATACGCAGGCTCGCTTTAACGAAATATGGCAGGTTCAGGATATGGAAGCGATGAAGGAACTTCTGGATCATGTGCGGGGACTCCTTTCCGCAGCTAAAAAGGATAGTTTGCCGGATGGCTTATGAACCATTGTACTTGGAATACCTAGTGTACTTTAATCGTGACAGGGATTATTTCGAATGTCACGAGGTACTCGAAGAACTGTGGCTTGCCCAGGAACGAGATCCTTTGTACAAAGCACTTCTCCAAGTAGCAGTAGGGTTATACCATTTTCGCAATCAGAATGTGCGCGGTGCAGCTATTATGCTGAGTGGTTCTTCTGCCAAACTGGAAGAGTATCCAGCAGCGACACTCGGCATTAATCTGGCGAAACTCGTGGAGGAAGTGAAAGATTATGTTCGGCGCTTAGCATCATATGATGAGCGGCCATTTTCTTATTACGATCTAACCATAGAGATTATTGATCCAAGTCTAGCGGACCAAGTGGAGAATGCAGCTGTAGCTATCACACCGAATAACCCTCAACGACGTGGTCCTCAGAGACCGACATCCTTTCATCATAAGTAAAAGATCCTCTATATATGAGTATTGTATAAGGGACACCCGTAGGGGTGTTCCTTGAATCTTTAAACACCTAAATTTTTGCAATACTATCAGGAGGACGGCATCATGGCGGCACAATTGCCCAGTTCTTTCAGCGAGCGTATGATGGACATGCTGGGAACAGATTATAATCAATTTGCGGATTCTTATAAGGAAACCCCATACGGGGGCGTCCGTGTTAACACCTTGAAGATTTCCGTGGAGAGTTTAAAGGCTCTTTCTACTTTAGGACTGGAACCCATTCCTTGGTGTCCGACAGGATTTTATACAGAGAATGGGGCTAGACCTGGTAAACATCCTCACTACCACGCAGGTTTGTATTACATTCAAGAGCCGAGTGCGATGGCACCTGTGGAATTGCTTAATATTGAACCAGGTGATCGTGTACTTGATTTATGTGCAGCCCCTGGAGGGAAATCTACGCAGATTTCTGCCAAGCTGCTAGGGGATGGATTGCTGGTTAGTAATGATCTTCATCCAGAACGGACTAAAGCTCTAGCCAAAAATCTGGAGCTGTACGGGGTTCGTAATGGTATTGTATTGAACGAAAGTCCAGAGCATATCGCGGCTGCATTCCCGCTTTTTTTTGACAAGATCTTGATTGATGCTCCCTGCTCTGGTGAAGGGATGTTCCGTAAAGATGAAGACATGGTGAAGCAGTGGGATTCGGGTACACCTGCCAAATATGCATCCATGCAGCGGGATATTTTACGTTCTGCTGCAACAGCATTGGCACCGGGAGGTATACTTGTCTATTCGACCTGTACCTTTGCTACAGAAGAAAATGAGGAAATTATAGCGGAGTTTATTTCTGAACATCCACAATTCTCAGTGGTAACGGTAGGAGGTACAGGCTCATTTGCTCCTGGCTTCGGAGAACTCTCAGGTACAGCAAGACTGTGGCCGCATAAGGTGAAAGGCGAAGGACATTTCATGGCTGTACTACAACATGGGGGAATTAGGCTTTCAATGGAGGAACGTGATCACATAGAGGTCAAGTTAAATGAATCTGCAAGAACTACTGTTCCAAAAGGTGCAGCACACGTTAAATCATCCAATAAATCAGAAGGAAGACGGGGGGAAGAAGGGAAACCTTCTCACAAACCTACTGGTGGCGCTGACCGTGGTCGGCAAGTTTCAGGTGACGAGCAAGCTTTGACTGCGTATGGAAATTTTGTACGAGATCAGCTTGGGTGGGAACCTAAAGGATATCCGGTTCTGTTCGGTGACCATCTGTACATTTCTCCACTTCCTAAGGAAAGACTAAATGGATTAAAGACGATTCGTCCGGGATGGTATGTAGGACAAATCCGTAACGGAAGATTTATCCCAGGACATCCGATGGCTACAGCTTTGCATCCCGAAGAAAGCTGCCGAAGTGTATCACTCTCCAGTACGAATCATGAAGCTATTTCCTATCTTAAAGGAGAGACGTTGTCGATTTCTCAAGAACGTCTCTCTATTAGAATAGGAAGTGCCCAAAAAGGATACGTTCTGGTCTGCATTGATGGCTACAGCGCAGGCTGGGGTAAGTGGCAGGATGGCATACTCAAGAACGAATATCCCGTAGGCTGGAGGTGGATGTAACAATGAGCCAATCAGGTAAGCCCGCCAAAAAACAACGATTAGATAAAGTGTTGTCCCATATTGGAGTGGGGTCGCGCAGTGATATCCGTAAACAAGCTAAACAAGGCTTAATATTGGTGAACGGGACAGTGGTAAAAGATAGTGGGTTCCATGTGGATCCTTATGCCGATAAAATAGAGGTAGGGGGAGAGGTTGTTACCTACCGTGAATTCATATATCTTATGATGAACAAACCCCCAGGTGTCCTGTCAGCTACGGAGGACAAGCGGGATCGGACAGTTTTGGATCTTTTAAAGCACGAATATGCACAGTTTGAGCCGTTTCCTGTAGGAAGGCTAGATAAGGATACTGTAGGACTGCTGCTGATCACTAATGATGGGAAACTCGCCCATGAATTGCTGTCGCCACGCAAGCATGTCCCGAAAACATACGAGGCAACCATCGAGGGCGATGTAGACTCTGATGATGTCGCGGCTTTTGCAGCAGGGGTGGAGCTGGAAGATGGCTACGTTACTTTACCTGCACACTTAACCATTCTTGGAAGAGAGCGCGGGAGCAAAGTGATTTCTCATATTTCACTTATCATCACTGAGGGGAAATTTCATCAGGTGAAGCGTATGTTTCAGGCGGTTGGCAAAAAAGTCACTTTTCTGAAACGTGTATCTATGGGAGAATTGAAGCTGGATGAAAGTCTGCCGCTGGGAGCTTGTCGGGAACTGACGTTAGAGGAACTTGCACTCTTAGGCGCAGATGGGTCAGAAGGATAGTAGAGAAAATGATATATAAATTGATTTTGGAAACTTAACTCAAAAAGCCAAGTTCAATATATATAGAAAAAGAAAGACAAGGATGGTGGAGTATGAGATACAAACTGATTGCACTAGATGTGGACGGTACGCTATTAAATGATGATCACCTCTTAAGCTCTGAGAATAAGGAAGCTATTGCTGAGGTTACACGTCTTGGCGGTCAAATCGTATTGTGTACGGGACGCAGTCCACAGAACTCGATTCCTTTCATGGAGGAAATGGGGCTGACTGGTTACGTGCTTGGTCACAATGGAGCAGCGACGGTGCGTGTGGAAGATCGAGAAGTGCTGCACCAATACGGTATGGATGCACGTGGTCTTGACCCCTATATCGACTATTGCCGTAAGCACAATATTCATTATGATGTGAATACTGCTTTTGATATGTATGTTGATAATGTAGAGAATCTGACTAAAGAAGCTAATTATATGTATGAGCACTTCCGTATTATGCCAGCGACGTTACCGGCCTGGGAAGATTTCCGTGAACCAGTGGTTAAGTTTACTGTATTTACACAGTCAGAAATCCTTGACGAAGCTGAACGTGAATGGCGTACTTGGACCCCTGAGTATAACATTTTGCGGAGTGGTGAATTTTTTGTTGATTTGATGCATCCTGAATCCTCTAAAGGCAACGCCTTAAAAAATCTTGCTGTGAAGCTGGGAATTCCGCAGGAAGAAGTCCTCTCGATCGGTAATTATTTTAATGATATTTCTATGCTTACTTACGCGGGGATGGGCGTGGCGATGGATAATTCTCCTGTAGAGGTAAAAGCGGCAGCGAATGCTGTTACGGGTTCGAACAACGAGCATGGCGTGCGTGATGCGCTGGCTAAATATTGTTTATTCTAATCTTTTTGACCCTGTAAAATAAGTTTAGATACAAAGCATAAAGTGGACTGGAGTCCTGTTTTATGCTTTTTTTACGTTGATATAAGGATACGAGTAAATCAGTTGGTAAACGGAAATGGAAGATAAGTCGTTTACAGGTAAATATGACCATGATAAAATTAACGAAGGGACAAGCGTTCTTTAATCTGATTTAAACTAATTGAAAGTCCGCGTTAAAGGTAAAATCATCGAAAGATGATGACACAAAGCCATGGGTCTAAAACCTTTTGACAGAAGGAAATGATCGCCAGGCCGCCATAGGGATGTCTTAGAAATCATAAGGAATAGCTCTGAAGGACGTGTAGTCTATTTCGAGCTTTTTTTTATTCCTACCTACGGTGTTACATTATCGCAAGGGGCCGAAAGGGGAAGTACATGAAGAGTTTTTTAAAAACAATAGGTACAGGTTTGGCAGCGGGTGCATTATTGCTGTCCGGAACGATCGGATCGATGTCTAATCCTGAAGTTGTATCTGCAGCTACCACAACAGCAGTAACCGCGGATCAAATGATCAGCAAAGTAACGGCAGCTTCAAAAGCAATAAAGAATTTCCACTTAGATGTGACCAAAAAACAGGATGTTCAAAGCGGCGGGGTACGTATCAGCAACACCAACACTCTGAAGCTGGATGTCAACCGTCTGCCGAATTTTGCCGCAGCAGGCACCGTCGATAGCAGTCTTTTAGAAACATCTTACAGTCTATATGCCAATGACAAGGAGTTTTACTATCTTGTAGACGGAAGTGAACTGATCGATGAATCTGAAGATGAAGGTTACGACGATGACGGGGAGCCAATCGATCCTGATGTACAATATTGGATTGGACTGGAGAAGATGGAGTGGGATTCTTTTTACTCCAAAGGTCAATACGATCCTGTTTCCATGCTTGATTCGGTCAAAAGTTATAAAAAATCTATGAAAGTCAGCACTGCTGGCGCACAAACGGTCCTACAGTTCACGGTAACCGATCCGACAGCAGCTAAGGGAATAATCAAACTCTATGACCAGGAGAACCTCTGGGATGGTGAGATAGTTCAACCCAAAAGCGTAACGTGGAAATTATTCGTCAATACTAAGACCTGGCAAACGGAAAAGCTGACAGTCGATCTGAATTATGTGCTGGTAAGTGACGGAGAAAAAGATACATACACCACGAAAATCGAAGCTAAATATTCCAAGAATAACAAAGGTGCAGCCATTGTAAAACTGGCCGAACTAGAATAATCAGGACGATTCTTAACGAGCGAAAAGCGCTGTTCAGCGGAACAGCGCTTTTTGTTGTGTTCAACAGCAGTTCTTTATTAGTTGACAAGAATAAATCATTGCTGTAATTTATATGTATGCGCATGTATATAATATCCTGTTAAATATAATTTAATGAAAGTTGGGAAAAAGATGATAGCACTAGACAAAACATTAACTTTTCGCAGAGGACTGACATTGAAAAATCGCGTGGTTATGGCTCCAATGACCACGCGAATGAGTTTTTATGACGGTGTAGTAACACAAGATGAATTGAAATACTATTCGCTAAGAACGGGCGAAGTAGGTGCGGTTATCACTGCGGCAGCAAATGTACAAGAGGGTGGAAAAGGATGGGAAGGTGAACTTAGCGTTTCCTCCGATCAGTTTATTCCAAGCCTTAGCCAACTAGCGTCGACTATTAAACGAAATGGAACAAAAGCTATTTTACAACTTTTCCATGCAGGAAGAATGACAGATTCAAAAATATTACGTGGCGTACAACCCGTTTCCGCCAGCGCTATTGCTGCCGAACGTCCGAATGCAGAAATTCCAAGAGCATTAGCAGAAGATGAAATTTTCGGTGTAATTGAGGATTTTAAAAAAGCGACTCAACGTGCGATTCAAGCTGGATTTGATGGAGTAGAAATTCATGGAGCAAACACATATTTAATCCAACAATTCTTCTCTCCACACTCTAACCGTCGTGAAGACCATTGGGGCGGAAGTTTAGAGAAAAGATTTAATTTTATTAACCAATTAGTTGATGCAATTATTGCTGTCGTTGATAATTCAAAGGTTAAGGATTTTATTGTCGGTTATCGTTTTTCTCCAGAAGAATATGAAGAGCCTGGAATTAAAATGGCAGATACCCTTTATCTCATTGATAGATTAGCTGATAAAAAGCTGGATTATCTGCATATTTCATTAGGGGACTTTAAGAAAGTATCTGCATCTGAAGATTTTAAAGAAAAATCAATCCTGCAATATGTACATGAAAAAATCAATGGTCGTGTACCTTTAATTGGGGTAGGAGATATCCGTACCAAACAGAACGCAGAGGACACGTTGACAAATGCTGAATTAGTAGCAGTAGGACGTTCTCTTATCATTGATCCTCATTGGACAAGTAAAGTGATGGAGGGTAAAGAAGATATCATCAGAAGAGTACTTCCTGATCAAGATAGAGAAGAACTCGTAGTAGAGAATGGTATTCTAGAATTCCTTAAAATAATGATGCCCGATCGTTTACGATAAACCCAAATATAGTTTTTACTGAGCGCTAAATCTATAACCTTCCACGGTAAATTCCGCGGAACGTTCTTTTTATTTCCACAGTCTATTATAATAACGGTTCTATTCCCTCTTTAAGATTGTCGTCGTATGTTTCAACATTCGATTCATGAGAATTCTCCGCTCTGTTTTTATATCAGTGTCGCTTCTCTTTAATGCTTCGCGGATGGGGATGACCTCTGTGATTTTTTTACCACTTTTTATTCTTCGATCTATACAAGTCGGGATATAGCCGACGTTAGTTATACTTGTGTATCCTTTTTCATCCTTCTTTATTTTAAGCGTAAGTATGATACCGCTTTGTGTATAAGGAATATTCATTAGTTTAGTCGAAACAAAATTGCCCAATGAGTAAATAACGAATTGTTTTTTTCCCCGAAGCGCTAACGGTTGAAGAACATGTGGGTGAGACCCCAGTATGATGTCGGCGCCATTTTTAAAGAAGAGATTGACCAGCTCTTTTTGCCTCTTGTTTGGAGTGTAACGATATTCGCTTCCGAAATGCAGATAAAGCAAGACTAGATCGACTTTCTTTTTTAAATCTCGAATCTCCCGAATGATCTTGGGGGTAGATATCCGATTAACCAGCCATGGCTTACTTACTGGTACAGGAATTCGGTTGGTTCCTGCTGTGTAGGAGAGGATGCCAATCGTAATACCTTTGACGTTTTTAATAAGAGCTCTCTTGGATTCATTAGGATATGGCATAAAGTTGTTATGGGTTATTTTTTTATTTAAAATGTGATCCAACGCATAATCACTTTATTTAGATCGTCTAAATTTAAGGTATTCATTTTTTTAAAACTTTCATAATTTGATTCAAATCCTCTTTTTTGTTTGGCAGCCATAATAAAATATGGTTGTTGATAAACATTATCAATCAAACATTGGAGGTTAAAGAAATGAGTACACAATTCAAAAAAATCGCCGAGGATACTTACTGGATAGGCAAAATCGATAACCGCCAGGTTCCATTTCACCGCCTGATTCTAGCAAAAGGAACTACCTATAATTCTTATTTATTAAAAACAGGTAAGCCGACTGTCATTGATACCGTTGATATGGAATTCGGACGTGAATATGCCGAGTGCCTGGGTGAAATGATTGATCTTCTAGATATTCATTACATTGTAATTAACCATACAGAGCCTGATCACTCTGGTGGACTGGCAGCTCTCGCCGCCAAGGCTGCAAATGCCACGATCGTATGCACCGAGATTGCTGTTCCCGAATTACAGGAAATGTACAAGCTACATAGCCGGAACTTCCTGGTGGTTAAAGACGGAGACAAGCTGGATATTGGCGGGAAAACGCTGTTGTTTAAAGAAACACCGTATCTCCATACCGCTGAAACGATGATCACCTATTGTATCGAAGATCAAATCTTATTTCCTTGTGATATTTTTAGTACGCATGTTGCCGTAGAGAATCTATTCAGCGATGAAGCCGGGTTTGATATTACGGAGGATTTCCAGGGCTATTACGCAGCTATTATTCATCCTCATAGAAGATATGTAAGAACACTGTTAGAGGCTGTTAAGGATCTTGAGATCCGGATGATCGCTCCATCCCATGGGTTTGTGATCCGGGAGGACATACGTAAATATATCGGGATGTACGCCACATTGAGCCGCGAAACGACGCAAGGAAAAAAGGCAACGATCGTATATACTACCATTAAAAATAGTACCAAGAAGATGGCCAAAATTATACAGGATTGCTTGCAGGAAAATAATATTGAGACAGAGGTCTGGGATGCAGATAAAAGCAGTGCCACTGATATTCTGAACAGCATAACGTCAGCAGACGCGGTCTTTATTGGCAGCTCCACTAAATACGCGGACATGATCGGGAACCTGGAGAACATTCTGAAAGAATTGCACAATATGAATCTGGAAGGAAAACTTGCTGCAGCCTTTGGCTCCTACNNGGAGTGGTGAAGCCATTGAAGTCATTCAGGATTATCTGAACGGAACAAATATGACGGTCCAAAGCACGTCTGAGGTTATTAAATCCACGGGGATGACACATGTAGAGTTCCCTGTAAGAATCAGGTTTTCCCCTAAAGAGCCTGAGAAAGTTCAAAAAATTAAAAATGCGGCTGAATTTGTTTCAGATTTGCTGCTGAGTTCATTTTAGGGAGGAGGAACATAGGATGACGAAACATTACGTTATTGTTGGCGGCGGAGTAGCCGCCGTCCATGCCGCCAAAGCCATCCGTGATCAAGACGCAGAATCGGAAATTTCGATCCTCGGGGAGGAAAGCCTACTGCC
>DOJM01000358.1:28581-36092 GCA_003529225.1 Paenibacillus sp. | reverse complement strand
TGGACAGCTTCTTTATTCTTCTTTTTAAGGGGAGATTAAAGTCCTTGATTAAGGAGTGGGCGTAGTCCCGATCAAAGTTAGGGAAGAATAACTCGGATACCTCTAGAACATCGATGATACGGTACGTATCCGGATACTTTTGGCTTTCCTTAATGAAGCAAATCTGATTGAGTACGCGGTTATTCTCGTAGGGATGTTCCCCAAACACCTTTAAATCACCACTTGTAGCAAATAACTGTGCTGTAATCATGTGCATGATTGTTGTTTTGCCCGCACCATTTCTGCCAAGCAGACCATAGATTTTGTTCTTTTCTAAAGAAAAACTAATGTCTTGGATGACGGTTACCTTTCCATACGACTTGGTCAGTCCCTTGATCTCAACGACTTCATTCATGACCGATTATCTCCCCTCTGAATCATCTTCGTTAATTGATCCAACGTAATTCCTAATTTCTCTGCTTCACGGATCATAGTTACAACATATTGCTCATAAAATTGCTCTTTTCTCTTCTCCATCAATACTGTGCGCGCTCCAGAAGCTACAAACATGCCGATACCTCGCTTTTTGTATAAAATTCCTTGGTCGACAAGCAAATTCACACCTTTCGCAGCCGTCGCCGGATTGATCTGGTAGAAAACAGCAAATTGATTTGTTGAAGGAACCTGTGATTCCTCCAAGAGTGTTTCTTCGATGATGTCATTTTCTATGCGTTCGGCGATCTGCATAAATATCGGTCGAGTATCATCCATTAAGCTTCCCATGTATTCACCGCCATGTTCATTGGTTAGTTAGTTATGTAATTAACCATATATGCAACAGACCTATTTGTCAATCATTTCTATGCGGATTTTTTGATCCTTTGAGCCCAAATCCAGCGAATTGGCGTATCAGCATAAATAAAAAGGCAGTTCGGATTCACACCGAACTGCCTTTTATTTTATTTGGATGTCTGCTATGATTTTGTCCTATTAGAAAACAAGAGAAGGATGAAACTATGAATGAATATGGTCTGGATTTATTTAAAGGTACAGCAGTGTACTATTCAAAATATCGACCGCAGTATCCTTCATCCCTTATTCGGTTCTTAATTCAGAAGTTTTCGCTTAACGGAGAAGGTCGTCTGCTTGATTTAGGGTGTGGTACGGGTCAGCTGGGACTAAGATTTAGTGATTGGTTTGAAGAAATGATAGGTGTAGATACGGAAAGTGGAATNNGCAGAGCGACTGGGGTTCCTTCCGTCTTACCATCCTAGCCAAAGCGTTTCACTGGATGGATAGATCGTCTATTCTTGAAATCCTATACCAAAGTTCGGACAATAATGGCGGTCTAGCAATTATTGATACTTTTAATGTAGGGCAAGAGCCATTATCTTGGCAGCTTAAGGTAAATGAAGTAGTGAAACGCTGGTTAGGTAACGAAAGAATAGCAGGAGACAGCATCTATACTCATCCTAAAGAAAGGCATGAGGATATTGTTGCGCGATCTAGTTTTAAGGATGTGGAAAGATTGATTTTACCGAGTTATTCAGTGACATGGACGGTGGATTCGATTCTTGGCAATTTGTATTCCACATCCTATGCTTCAAAGCGCTTATTTGGAGATCACTTAGAACGATTCGAAGCGGATTTGAAATCTTCTTTATTAGAAATTGAGCCTACGGGTAAATTTACTGAAGTGTTATCAGTTGCTGTTATCACAGCTTTAAAGATGGAAGCAAAATCACAATAAGAATCTCGCATTGATCTCACCAGAGCCCGCTGTGTTAGGGGGGAGTTTCAGAGAGAATGTGTTCTTTTTTAGTATGGATTTCACTTGCTTAGGAGTTAGCGAGGGATTTCTCTGCAGCAATTGCGCAATGACACCAGAGACTATAGGTGTTGAGACACTGGTACCGGACAGCACAAAGTAATTTTTAGCGATTCGCAAGTAAGGAAGCTCACGATCTAGCTTGGAATGAGGCGCACGAAGAGAGATAATGGTCTCGCCAGGAGCTACGAGATCTGGTTTCTTTCGCCATCCCGGTGCAGGTCCGCGGCTTGAATACGAGGTAATCCGGTCGTCCTTTTGTGTGAGCGTGCGACGATCATCCACTGCACCTACGGTAATTGCAGAAGGACTAATACCAGGAGATTCTATCGTCCTGCGTCCAGGGCCGCTATTTCCAGCTGCTATCACAACAGTGAGTCCAGCCTTTATTGCTTTTTCTACGGCTTGGCACAGCGGGTCGTCAGAACAAGGTGAATTTACCGTACCCCCTAATGACATCGAAAGGATACGTAGTTTTAGTCGCTTTCGATTCGCAATACACCACTCGATTCCTTTAATAATCGTGGAGTCATATCCGTCGCCATTTTTATCGAGTACTTTAACACCGACGATCCCTGCCTCTGGAGCAGGGCTTTTGTATTTTCCTTTGCTCATCCATCCGTTGCCTGCCGCATCGCCTGCGATATGTGTTCCATGGCCGTTATCGTCGTAGGGAAGTTTTCTATGATTGATAAAATCTTTAAAAGCTACGATACGGTTACAGGGCTGAATCAGATCAGGATGCCTATANNTTTCCGGTAAGTCCCTGTTTCTTTTGGACGGATGTAGAACCGATGGATGGTGTCGCTATATAAAGTGATGTTTTTTTAATTCCGTCTACATAGATTTTATCGATTCCATGCCAACTGCACATCTGTTTCAGACATTTCATCGAAACTCGTGATGATACAGAATTTAGTATGGGGAGATGATGTTTGATAGGAAATTCGTGTGATTCTAGATGTTTTTGTAATGATTTCAGCTGTGCTGGGGTCATTTTTTGTTTGAACTTGATAATGATAGGAATTTTAGCGGATGTACCGCGACGGACTTGGGAGTGTTGAATTCTTTTTCTTAGCACCGTATGGATTCTTGAACTATATTGCTCTAGCCACAATTGTCGGCTCATTTATTAATGGATCACCTCACAAGTGCATTATATGCACCACTGATCCAGTGGGTACGAATCTATGAATCTAGGAATAAAGTACATTTCTAGAATAGTAGGTAAAAGTGAGGTCAAGGATTCCAAATCTTGCATTTACTATCGTATCTTAAAAAGAAAGTGGTGAAGTAAATGGCAATGATTAAGAAGCCAGTCAATAAGCAAGCCGTAATGGCGGCTAGAGCTCTCGCGGCAAAAAGAGTGAAAGCAGCTGCAACCCGGAAGAAACGGAGAATCAGACAGACATTGGACAGATTTGTGGTTCTCGCTACAAGTTTAGGCACGAATAGCACACCTAAAGATTCTTCGGGCTGGACCGCTACATTAAAAAATGGTGCCACAACTGTGAACGCTGATTTCGATGATTTCGGTGTAGCCAGATTCCCAACGATTAGCACATTAACTACAGTACCTTACCTGCTGACAATAAGAGATGAGAATGGCGTAGTTTTGAAGAGTTTTAACGTCCCAGCAGAACGTGAATTTTTTGTGGCTAGATTTTAGTTTGGACATGTCAGCTTTAATTCTGTAGTAAAAAGCACGTGTCGATCCTATATCGCCGCGTGCTTTTTTATTTGTCTTATTTTAGATTATGCAGATTTTAACAATACTTGAATCTCATAAACCCACTGAAACATTCCGGTGAAAATGACTGACTGGATGACGAATGGAATCTCCGTATTGTATTCGGCTTTAGCATGTGCAGCGATATTCTGCATCGTTTCCATTCTCTGCTCCTCCGAGCAATAACCATAGAGATAAATTCCTTTGGGTAATATTGAAATACAGCCGGCCTGTTCAGGGTACTTCTCACAAACTACAAAAAAGACGGATGGATTCTCACTAGGCTCTAAAGTAGTCATAATATTTGCACGAAGATCAAAAGCGAATGCATTTCTTGGCTCATCTTCAAGCTGTTGATTTAGCGCATTCTGCAGTTGATGGAAACTTTCGAGGCTGGGTTTCTGTAGGGAGTGGATTTTTACGATCGCTCTTTCTCCCAAAGCCTTAGTTAAAAAATGGGTGGGGGATAGAGGGACATCGGATACATAAGCTTGATTTTCATATTGTTTTCGTAAAGCTTTAAGCTGTGATTTTGTCTTATTCAGCTGCTTGATTTCCTGTTCAATTTCCTCGTCCTTTGTTTTAAGAAAATTAATAATATAATCGAGATTATCATTCGTAAAAACATCTTTAATCTTATGAAGTGGCATATTCTTTTTTTTGCAGAAGTTGATGACATCAAGATAAATAAGCTCTTTATCTGAATAATAGCGATAACCGGAGGAGGGATCTACTTTAGCAGGCTTCAGCAAGTGAATTCGGTCATAATGCCGCAAGGTTTCGATAGTTGTGTCTGCTAGTTTTGCTGTTTCACCAATAGAATAATAGTTGTTCATTGCATCGTTCTCCCGTTGACTCTTGTGTTACACAAGAGATTATAGTGTTCATTGTACTGACTTTTATCTAAAATTTCAAAACAGTGAATGGAGAATGACAAGATGAAGACAACAGAACTCAATGTATTAAAAGATCCAATTTCCAAACTATTTCGCGGTTATGCAATCCCCGGGATCGTAGCTTCACTTTCTATGTGTCTGTACGGAATTATTAACGGAATCATTTTGGGGCGTTTTGTAGGACCTAATGCGCTAGCTGCAGTGAATATGGCTTCACCGATTTTTAATATTATTTCCTGTATAGGGATCTTAATTGCTATTGGAGGAAATACATTAACCGCTATTAGTCTGGGAGAGCAGAACAAGGGGAAAGCCAACCACTNNACACATTGCTCATGATAGCCGTAGTTATTTTCATAATGGTAGTTTTTTTTCCTCATGTACTGGCTAGAATAGTTGGAGCAAATTCAGTGCTTTTTCCTATGGTTGTTGATTACATACAGACTTTTGGTGTATTTGTCGTGCCTGTAATTTTTAATATTTTACTTGGTATTTCATTGCAATCTATGGGGAAACCTCAGCTTTATATGATTGGTAATTTACTGAGTGTAGTTTTGAATATCATCTTGGATTTGATTTTTATCTGCGTTTTCGATATGGGGATTACCGGTGCTGCTTTGGCATCTGGGATCAGTGCAACGATTGTTTTTATATTATTTTTCTCGAATTTTATCTCAAAGGATAGCATTTTAAGAGTGGGTAGATGGAAAATGGATTTTAAAGCAATCGGAAGGATGATCTATAACGGTTCCTCGGAAGCGATTGCGCAATTCAGTGCGGGTTTTTCTTCTATGATCTTCAACTGGATTTTGATCTCTAAATTTGGTGAAATAGGGGTATCTTCATTTGCGGTAGTTCAGTATATCTCACTTGTAGTTAATGCAGTTATCATGGGCATGTCGAGAGGNNTTAGCAGCGTGAATTACGGAGCGAAGGAATATAGCCGTCTAAATGAATTGATTACCATGGCGATTAAAATAGTCACATTAGTTGGTGTGGTTTGTACAGCGATATTGATTATTTTTAAATCTCCCTTAATTTCTCTTTTTGTAAAAGACAATCTTCAGGTCATGACTACATCAAGTGAGATCATCACATTTTATAGCTTTAATTTTATCTTTGTAGGGGCCAATATTATAATTAACACTTTGTACACAGCCACTAACAATCCTAGAACATCCGCGATTTTGGCGATTTTACGGTATGTCTTGTTGATGGGGAATTTCTTTATCCTTCCTTTAATGTTTGGTAACATCGGCTTATGGCTTTCCTTTGTAGTGGCAGAGATAATCTGTGTCGTGGTAAGCTATGTTTGTTTGAGGAAGACAATGCAAAAGTGGAGTATCAACCAGTCAACAGCAGAATAAAAGAGGAGTTTTGAAGTGAAAAAGTGGTACAAACTTGATAACGCAGCAAAACTATTTCCATCCGTTACAAATACAAAGAACACTTCTGTTTATCGTATCTCAGCGGTTCTGACAAATCCTGTAGATGTGGATGCGTTACAGCAAGCCGCCGATACGGTGTTCGACAGATTTCCGATGTTCACTGTGAAGCTTCGCAGGGGTGTGTTTTGGAATTATTTAGAGTCTAGCACGGATAAAATTGTGATCGCTGAGGATCAGCAGTATCCTTGTCGCAACATTGATCCAACTACAAATAATGGATATTTATTTAAGGTTCTATACTACAACAATAGAGTCTCTGTTGAAGTGTTCCATGCGCTCACGGATGGTAATGGGGCCGTCGAATTTTTAAAATCACTGCTGTACTATTATTTAATGTATATGGGATATGAAATTGACACTGAGGACCGGATTTTACTCGCTGATTCAGGAGTGGATATCCATGATATGGAGGATGCTTTTCGCAGGTACTACAAGGATTGTTATGTTGAATCGGTTAGAAACAGCCGAGCGTACCACATTAAAGGTACCGCTTTCGAACAGTTCGGAAATAACGTGGTACACGGGGTCATAAGTGCCTCCCAATTAAATGCCCTCGCTAAGCAAAAAGGTAGTACGATCACTGCTTATTTATCCGCATTACTGAGTTATTCTATTTATCAAACAAGAATCAAATATAGCAAAAGTAACGCTCCCGTGGTTATCGCAGTACCTGTCAATTTGCGCAAAGCATTCCCTTCACGTACTCTTCGTAACTTCTTTGGTGTAGTTAATCTTGGCGCGCGAATTACGGAAGATACCACACTGGATGAATTAATTTTTAGAATGAATGAGATGCTGAAGTATAAAACGGGAAAAGAAAATTTGCAAAATATCATTTACAATAATGTGGCGCTTGAACGGAACAAAGCTACGCTATTTGTTCCGTTATTTTTGAAGAACTGGTTCGTGAATTTAGGGTTTCATATGCTTGGGGAAAGTAAAAGAACACTGACCTTGTCCAATATCGGCAATATTACGTTGCCACAGCAAATGTACAAGCACGTAGAGCTAATCGAGGCATTAGTCTATCCATCTAATAAAAGCCCTATGAACTGTGGGATCAGTTCAGTCAATGATAAGCTGGTGATCACGTTTACCAGAAATATAGTGGAGTCCGATATATTGCAATATTTCTTTTCGACCTTAGCGGATGAGGCTGGACTTGAAGTTAAAATCTACTCAAACGATTGGGGGATTAGCGAATGACCAAATGTATTCGTTGCAACGTGACGGTTGATAATCAACATAATCGTTGTCCACTATGCTCCAAGCCACTTAAGATCAGGGGAGAGAGCACGACAGAATACCCATCCTATAAAGAGGTTTATCAGGTAACCAAACCATTTACGGTAGCTAAATTGTTCCTCTTTTTGGCTATATCTGCGATCGTGCTTTCGATTTCAATTAATGCGTTGACCTATCATATCAATCCGAGAATATGGTCAATTATCGTAAGTACAGGTCTTATCTATGCGTGGATCGTTGTTAAAGATACCATTTTATCTAATAAACATATTGGCAGGAAAATTTTATATCACTATGTCATGTTGTCCATTTTCCTTTTGGTCATCGATATATTTGTTGGTTTTAGGGGATGGTCTACCAACTATGCAATTCCACTGTTTGGAGTG
>DOJM01000358.1:14961-28559 GCA_003529225.1 Paenibacillus sp. | reverse complement strand
TATATTTTAGCGATGTTCTTTATTAATTTATGTCCTATGCTTCTGTTTGTATTTAATTTGTCTCATGTCATTTGGACCAGTGTGTTCTCTATCGTATATTCACTGTTAACGATTATAGGGATGATTATTTTTTCTGACCGGAAATTTATAAGCGAAATCAGAAGAAGATTCCATTATTAAAAACCAAGATATTCAAATTGCAGAGGGGATTAACCTAGAATTCGCATGAGTTAGATTTTTCATTAGTGAATACCTATTATCATATTTCTCCGGATGGGGCAGAGAACCCACTGGATGAAATGCGGGCTGCAGATTTTTTTTGAAATGGATCTCGTAAGAGGGTTGATGCAACAAGCAGGGGAAACGGAGTTCTGTTTCTTNNCTTTTTTTATAGCCAGTCTGAAGCAACACTCCTTAGAATAAAAGAATATACAAAAAGAGGAGCGAAACCATGACGCAAATAATATGTTCACCATCAAAATATATTCAAGGACATGGCGAGATTCGTAAGCTGGGAGACTATTGTTTGCAGCTGGGGGCAAAAAGAGCTTTTGCGATTGTAGATCCTTATATTTTTTCTATGTACAAGAAGGATATCTTACACAGCTTTGAAATGAACGATATTCCCCTTATGATGCGCGAATTCAAGGGTGAGTGCAGCCGTAATCAGGTGGATGAGATAGTGCTTGAACTTGGTCTGAAGGACGCTGAAGTTATCTTAGGGATCGGTGGCGGCAAGACCCTTGATACGGCAAAAGCAGTAAGCCACATGGCGGATCTCCAGGTAGTTATTGTACCCACCGTGGCCTCGACGGATGCACCTTGCAGCGCTATATCAGTGTTGTATACGGACGAAGGTGACTTCGACTGTTATCTTCCATTAAAAAGAAATCCTGATATGGTGATCGCAGATATCGATATCATCGCTAAAGCTCCTGCAAGATTACTGGTGGCTGGCATGGGTGATGCTTTGTCCACCTATTACGAAGCAAGAGCTTGCCGTCAATCAGGAGCGGTTACTCATGCAGGCGGGACTGGCACAATCGCAGCGTTCTCTTTAGCACGTGCTTGTCTGGACACACTTCTTGCTGAAGGTGAATCCGCACTTATGGATGTTAAACAGGGGATCAGCTCTTCTGCAGTGGAACATATTGTTGAAGCTAATATTTACTTGAGCGGCGTTGGGTTTGAGAGCGGTGGGCTTGCTGCAGCCCATGCTATTCATAATGGACTGACCCTGCATGAGGGATGCAGGAATGTGCTACATGGTGAGAAGGTTGCCTTTGCTACGATCGTACAGTTGGTCTTGGAGAAGGCTTCAGAAGATGAGATCGCTCAGGCCATTGCTTTCTGCAAAAAAGTCGGCCTTCCCGTTACACTTAAGGAGCTTGGGATTACCAGTAGCGAGATTAATAAATTAATGATGGTGGCAGAAGCTAGCTGCTCCCAGGATAGCCCAATGAAGAATATGCCATTTGAAGTTCAATCTGTGGATGTACTGGAAGCAATCCTTGCCACAGACAAGCGCGGGTATTAGCAACAGCTCGATTGTAAATTATTGCGAACCCTCCCCGTACATATTTAACCTTCGTGAACCAAACAATGAGAACAATTGTTTAAGACGAAGGAGGCGTTCCTCTTGATGAAGGATAGTCGAAAGGTTAAACGTTACTTACTGAATTGGATTGCTGTTGCTGCAGTAATGATTACCACAATTGTTCAGGCGACGCCGGCTGTCTCTGCTGCCACGTCTAAAGACAATGCTGCAAACACGCAGCTTGAAGAGAGTGCACCCAAACGTGATAAGGTCGCTATCATTATTGATGATTTCGGCAATGGCATGAAGGGGACAGATGAAATGTTCTCGTTACCGATAAAGCTTACTGTAGCCGTCATGCCCTTTTTGCCTACATCCGCGAAGGATGCCACGCGCGCGCATGAACGCGGAGATGATGTTCTGGTGCACTTGCCGATGGAGCCGCGCCAAGGTAATCCTAAATGGCTTGGACCAGGAGCCATATTGGCCAAGATGTCCGATGAGGAAGTGCGACAAAAGGTTGAGGCAGCACTCGATAATGTTCCATATGCGATCGGGATAAATAACCACATGGGCTCGAAAATTACCGGGGACGAGCGGATTATGGCGGTGATCTTATCTGTATGCAAAGAACGTGGATTGTTTTTTGTAGACAGCAAGACCAACTACCATTCCGTTGCTGGCAATATGGCTTATCGAATGGGATTACCTCGTGTGGAGAACCATATCTTCTTGGATGACACACACACGGCCAGTCATGTTCTGAAGCAGATGGGACTCGTTAAAGATCTGGCACAGGATCAACGATACTGCGTAACCATTGGTCATGTTGGCGTACATGGGAAAGAGACCGCAGCAGGGATCCGCAGCGGTATTGAGCAATNNACAGTGTTGAATTTATAGGCATTTCTGATCTGGTTAAAGACGAGATGAAATGGAGCTCTCATCCTACACTTCCATAAGATAAGCAACAATACCATCAGCGATGGCTTCTGCGATTTGTTGCTGCCCTTTAGGGGTGCATAGCTTTGCGCGGTCGGTCGGACTGCTTACAAAACCCGCCTCAACGATAACGGTTGTGGCGGTTATTTTGTTGAGTAAATAAAAGGGCTTGCCTGGTCTTGGTTGAGCCTCGGCATCGTAAAGATTGTTTAATTGATGCTGAATGGATTTAGCAAGGATAAAGCTGCGACCCTCTTGACGGTATAATACAAGCGGTCCATGTTTGGAAGGAGAAGGCGCCCAGTTAATATGGATACTTACCACTACAGTAGCGGGTAATGTCTCAGCAAGCTCTTTACGCTGTGCAAGATCGCGCAGATGTCGAGATTTACTACGCAGCCAGCGGTTCTCATCACTTGGGGCATAATCTCCATTGCGGTTTAAAGCGACGTCAAAGCCATCGCTGCCTAGCAGTAGAAATAATCGACGTGAGATATCTAACGTGATATCTTTTTCAAGGATTTTACCGAAGGAAGTTCCACCGTCGATGCCTCCGTGTCCCGCATCAATTAGGATCAACCGGTGGCCATGACCTAATATATGCTGACGGTCATCCTTCATCACAGGCTTCTCTGGTGTCGCAGAGGCTAAGGAGCTCCCCATAAACAACATTAGTAGTCCTAAGGCAGTTAGAGTGATTCGAAAGCCACAAATAGCAGCTGCTGTTCTGGGAAAGGGTTGTATTCTCCATTTGTACAAGTGAAACGCCTCCTTGCAAGTGAATAATGTGTCCTGGATACTTTGTTAGATTGTGCTTTAATAGGTAAACCTATTCGACATATCAGAAGTCTGTAGTTTAGATCTGACTGGAGTGGTGCACACTAAGAGCATGGAATGGACGTTGATCAACTAATTCCACTTACAATATAGGAGGTGTTAAAATGGCTTCCGGTGGCGATGAGCTTGTAAAGTATATAACGGAGAAGGTAGTCGTATATATCGAGGATCCGCGTGCCATACATGCCCGTAGAGCAGCTACGAAGCAGCCGTGGTCACAGAAATGGTTCGGCATGCTTCCGCTTGGGTGGTCTATCTGGCGAAGCAAGTGGAGTCATAGCAAAAAGGAATAAATGATTAAACAGCAAATAACCTTCCAGTGCCTTTGTTCATGGGTGGCAGCGGAAGGTTATTTGCATTTATTTTATTAACGATTATATCCGAGTGCTTTGGTAGTTCTGTCTGGCAGTTTATGCAGAGTTCCATTATTTTGTAGTGCAGTGAGTGGTAAGTATCGTTTTCCTTCAGGGCCTGACGCCGCGTATACGGTAAGTTTATTGTTCTCAGCTTGACCATGAGAAGGCTGCCAACTTTGATAACCTGTAATCATAAAAGGTGCCCCGACAAGGTCGTTTCGCCCAGCTGCTTGATAAGCGATGCTTTCCTTCGGTCTGATCAGTCGTGCGATATTGTCGCCGCCCACTGTGGTTAGTTTAGGAGCGGTCAGCCATAGGATATCTTCGTACGGATCATCTGACCCTCCACTATTGAAGGCCGATAACGGTGATACGTCAGGATTAAGATTAGTGATTACATCTGTTGTTTGAGGCTGCTCTTTAAGGACTTCTTCCGCCTTGCTAAGTGTCCAAGGTAAAATTTGCGGTACGGAAGCATTGATGTAGACCGTCTTTTCGTCAATAGTTATTTTCCAGACCGGTAGAAGTGGTGCATATAAGGCAGTAAGTTTTATTGTTCCTGAAAAAGATGATGTAATGAGACCGTTCTGCACCAAAAACTGGCGCAGATCATTTAAACTGTAAGGGAGTCCGTAAGTACCGGCTCCATATTCACTTAGCATATACCCGCCTGTATCGGTGGCGGAAATGATCATGTATCCTACNNCGCCCTTCATTACATTAACAAGCCAGCCATGAGTACCTGGACCAAGAGGATAATATTCTATCCCTGCATCTTTCCAGGCTGTAAATGGAGCTTCTGCAGCGAGCTTGTTCAGTGTAGCTTTAGCGAATTCTTGGACTGAAGTGGGAGAAGGTAAGGTACTCATCTTCAGCACAGGTATTGCATCCTGTGTGACCGATTGGATCACACTTACTCTGGCCAGCGCCACCGCTGAAGGGGAACCAGAGCTGGATACAAATAGTCCAAAGCTTAGAAGCAGAAGGAGGCATCCTTGACCTGCAAGTTTCAGCCTCCGCCGCAAACTTATTTTCATGGCGTCGTTCACCTTTCTTTGTTAAGGAATGTCAGGAAGGTTAAGCTTTACTCTATTGTAGTGGACAGGCTATAAAAAGGCTGTTGCTTGCTGTCGCGATTGAAGGCAGAAGTTCTCTTGTTTTTTTGCCTGCTTTTAGCGAGTAGGGTCGCATTCTATAGGCTTCGCAGATGAAACAGTCCGTAGATTATCGCAGAAACTGCAATTTGCGGCTCATATTGCCAAATGGTCTCCTGTCGACGACGGTTATACTGCTCTTGAGTGCCTAAACGTTTTTCTTCATCAGGCTCTTTCAGCAGCTCTCCGTAATAAATATCAATGATAGCCAGCTCGATTCTAAGACGCTCACGTGCCTGTTCTGCCCAAGTGTAATCGAGTTCGGCCAGATGAGAGGTAAGATGAGCCTCTAATAAATCTGTAGCGGCTGAAACTGTTAATTCATAAGGCTGAATATGGACGTTTTCTGGTAAACGGGGGATCATCTCCAGCGAGGCTATCTTAGCGTTAAAGTCATCAATGATGGTCCCTTTTGTCAGCGATATTCCAAGATAATGCAGTTCTTCCCGTTTCAAATCGCAGCTCATCTCCACTTTATAGCAGACGCTGAGCCATGGTTCATAGGCTGCAGAGAAGAGTGTATTCCGCTGCCTGCTACCGGGATCTTCAAATAAGTAAAGGCATTTCCCTTCATCTTGGGCCGCACTCCAAATTTGCTGCAGGCGCTTGCTTCCATAGATGATATCTTCACGTCTTATCATACCGGGCCCAATTCGGGGCAATGCTGGTACAATACCGAAGTAGCGGGCTAGGATGCTATCTTCTGGATTTGAGGAGGGGACATGAACCACATTAGATTCAGGTGTTGTCGGATTCAATAGATCTGCGCTAGCCTCAGCATCTGTTGTGGTGCCCATTGCTGGGTTTCCGGTAATTGGCGGATTCAATGCTCCGATGCTGTGATTTATCGTTGGCGGAACTTCTATAGCTGCCTGGCTATCGTATTTTTCCGGATCAAAAACAAAGGTGAAAGAGAGTGTCTCCGGATCAACACCAGTACGCTCCACGAATCCCCAATAATAAGGTCGATCTGTTAGCATTCTGTCAGCTCTTGGCGATAGCTTTACAGTTACGTGAATGGGTGATACTTCAATAATGGAGCATTCCGTCGCCTCCAGATAGTCCATTACATGTTTACGTACTTCCTGTGAGTTGAGGGTCATGTCGCAGTCTCACTTTCCTTTTTAATACCCTGAGTCAACTCGCTTAGGGATTCACCGATATGATCAAGCTCATTTCGCAGCTCTTCATCGGAGCGGGATTCGAGCATGATTTTGTATAAACTTTTCTCCAGCGATTCTTTCTTCTCAAAACGCTCCAAAATCACATCCAGCCCGCCAATGACCATTTCGAACATATTGATCTTCTCGTGTAGCAGATGCAGAATATGTTCTTCAATCGTGCCCTGCGTGGACAAATTATAGATAACCACGTCATTTTCCTGACCTAACCGGTGCACCCGCCCAATCCGTTGTTCAACTCTCATGGGATTCCAAGGCAGATCGAAGTTGATCATATGGTGACAGAACTGCAGGTTAATGCCCTCACCACCCGCCTCAGTAGCGATCATGACCTGAGCACGACCGCGGAAGAGGTCCATCATCCAGTCTTTTTTACCACGATTCATCCCGCCGGAATAAGAAACACACATTAGGCCATGTTCGCGGAAATACTGAAGCAAATATTCTTGAGTCGCGCGATACTCCGTAAAGACGATGACCTTTTCATTCATTTCTTGAATGAGAGATAGTGTTGTTTCGGCTTTGGTATTGGTCTTTACCGTTCGAAGTGTCTGCAATAGCTCCATCATCCGATCGCGTTTCGGCGAATCAGCGGGCAGCTTCTTGATCAGATTAACTAAAGTGATGAAGACGGCATCCCTACTGCTACACACCTCACGCTGAAGCGTTACCAAGGAAAGCATGCTGCTAAGATTGCCGCCTGATTCCTGATACTGATCTTTAACAAAAGAAGTGACAGCGTCATATAATACTCTCTCTTCCTGTGAAAGAACTAGCGGAATATTACGGACTTTTCGTTTCGTAAAGGTAACTGGACCTTCGCCACGCCGATTTCGGATCATCACCTTCGATAGCTCGTCCCTTAGCTGACCTTCATTCTTAGGTTGCCGTTTATCAACGACGAAATTCGAAGCAAAATCGCCCTGATTTCCTAGTTGCCCCGGTTTCAGTAAAGTGATCAAATTAAATAGCTCGCCCAGATCATTCTGAACGGGAGTAGCGGTTAGGAGCAGGCAATATTTTTTGCGTAATTGCTGTACAAATAGATAATTGGTCGATTTCTTATTCTTAAGCTTATGCGCCTCATCAATAATCAACATGTCATATTCATTTTCCAGCAGCATTTCTTTATGCGGATCGCGCTTCGCGGTGTCCATAGATGCGACGACAATCGCATTTCCCCAGGAATATGCTTTTTTCTGTGCAACAGCAGAGATGCCAAACTTGGCATTCAGCTCGCGGACCCATTGCAATACGAGGGAAGCAGGTACCAGAATAAGCACTTTAGAGACTAGTCCGCGAACAAGATATTCCTTGAGTACAAGTCCTGCTTCAATCGTCTTTCCTAGTCCAACCTCGTCTGCAAGAATCGCGCGGCCTGACATCTCAAACAAAACCTTATGCGCGGTATCGAGCTGATGAGGAAGCGGGGTTAATCCGGATAAATGCTTCATGCATTGCAGCTCATCGAAGCTGGTTACTAGACCCGTTTGTTCACCTTGCACAGCAAGCTTGGACAGACGGTAGTCTCCNCACGGACCACCTTTATCTAGTTTGAGTTCTAGATCCTGTAGCCAATTCCGGTCAAAAGAAAGAGGAACAGGCAGTATAGGCGCTGACTTTCCACCTTTGTGAGGTAGAGAATTACGGAATAATTGCGTCATGGTACAGCCTCCTCAGGTGCTAATTCATATCATCATTCGTAGGAGTAGTATGCTCTTAAACAAGAGAATTCATAACCTTCTATTTTTCTTGATAGCCTTTAAAAAAGAGAGTAAAAGCGAGAAAATGCGGCAAGGTTTACGATATTTCAGCTGCTTGACTCTATTTTCGAAAAAGACCTTCGATACAATATGTGGTATAGTTTAAAAGCTGATGCACACAATATATTGTGACAAAAGCATGAAAATGTGTTTTTTTAAAGTGCGTAGCTGGNNGTATTTGTTATTGACAAGATGAACTTCCTACATACACCGGTAAGGCGGAAGATTAGTGTAAGGAAGTTTTTGTTGTGGGTCACAAACGTAAGCCCACACCTTGAAACTGGAACTAATATTTACTACATTGCGGGAGGTTTTTCTATTGGGTAAAGTGGAACGTAAGCAACGCCTTGAAGGGCTAAGTGAAAAAATATTTTTGGATCGTTATGCTTGGAAGGATGCCGACAGCAATAATGCTAAAGTGGGCGATGTTGTACTAGTCCTAACAAAAGATGATCCGAAGTTTCCCACAAAGGAAGTCGGAGAGATCGTAGAACGTAATGGCAGAATCGTAACCGTGAAGACGCGCAGCGGCGAACTTGTGAAATCAGATGTTGAAAAGCTGACGCTTAATATAGAAAAAACACCAGAGGAAATGTGGGATCGTCTGTCTACAGCTATGGCTTCTGTGGAGAAGACGCCTGAGCTTCAAGAAGAATGGGCGGGTAAATTCCGTTCGATTCTGGATGATTGGAAGCTCGTACCGGGTGGACGAATTGCGGCTGGTGCTGGTGCTAGTGAAGAACTAACATTGTTCAACTGTTATGTAATTCCTTCACCAAAAGATAGCCGTGGCGGCATTATGCAGACGTTGGCTGAAATGACAGAAATTATGGCTCGTGGTGGCGGTGTAGGGATTAACCTATCCTCTCTACGTCCACGCCGTGCAATTGTTAGAGGTGTTAATGGTTCTTCTAGTGGTTCTGTATCTTGGGGCGGTCTGTTTAGCTATACCACTGGACTAATTGAACAAGGCGGTAGCCGCCGTGGTGCACTCATGCTCATGGTTAATGACTGGCATCCAGATGTGGAAGACTTCATTACCGTTAAGCAAACGATGGGTCAAGTGACAAATGCGAACCTTTCGGTATGTGTGAGTAATAGCTTTATGAAGGCTGTAAAAGAAAATCTGGATTGGGATCTAGTATTCCCGGATACAACAGACCCTGATTACAACGATGTGTGGGATGGCGATATAGACAAGTGGAAGGCTGCGGGCAAAAACGTTATTCATTATCGCACCGTTAAAGCGCGTGATGTGTGGCGTACCATTATTGAATCCGCTTGGAAATCCGCTGAGCCAGGCGTTGTGTTCATGGAATACTACANNCAGCTGGTATTTTAATCCGATCATTTGTACGAACCCATGTGGAGAGCAAGGTCTGCCAGGCTGGGGGGTCTGCAATTTGTCCGCTGTGAACCTGTCCAAGTTTTACGACGAGAAGAATCATGATGTAGACTGGGGAGATCTCGCGACTACGACGCGTTATTCCGTACGTTTCTTGGACAATGTCATTGATAAGACCCCTTATCATTTCCCGGAAAATGAAGCGAATCAAAAAAATGAACGCCGTGTAGGTCTCGGAACGATGGGTCTTGCTGAGCTTATGATCAAATTGAACATTCGTTACGGTAGCCCGGAATCTTTGGCGTTTCTGGACAAGCTTTACGGCTTTATGGCTCGTGAAGCGTACCTTGCATCCGCAGAGATTGCTGGTGAGAAGGGATCCTTCTTAGCTTTTGATACTGAGAAATATTTAATGAGCGGCTTTATGAAAAATATGCTCGAAGCGTATCCAGAGGTTGGCGAAGCGATTCGCAAACATGGCATGCGTAACGTTACAGTAATTACACAAGCACCTACAGGTAGCACAGGTACAATGGTAGGCACTTCAACAGGTATAGAGCCTTATTTCGCCTTCAAATATTTCCGTCAAAGTCGTCTTGGTTATGATGAGCAGTTCGTTCCAATCGCTCAAGAATGGCTTGAAGCTCATCCAGGTGAAGAGCTGCCGGATTACTTCGTGACCTCGATGGATTTGTCAGCTAAGGATCATATCCGTACGCAAGCAGCGATTCAACACTGGGTAGATAGCTCGATTTCCAAAACTGCAAACTGCCCATCTGACTTCACAGTAGAAGAGACGGCTGAGCTATATGAAATGGCCTTCGATTTGGGATGTAAAGGCGTTACGANNTGTGCAAGTTCTGCAAACCTCGAAGAAGGAAGATGCAGTAGAAGAGGTAGCTCCAGCTGTTGAAGTTGCAGCTGCACCTGAAGCAAATGTTGTAGCAGCAAGTCCAGCGTCTCAAGTGACTACAAAAGAGGCGGATAAACAATACAAAAAACGTCCGCAGGTTCTACGCGGCGCAACTTATAAGATCAATACACCTTTCGGCATGGCGTATATAACGATCAATGATCTTGATGGCACACCGGCAGAAATCTTCCTGAATGTAGGTAAAGCAGGTTCTGATGTCTTTGCGATGGCAGAAGCACTCGGTCGTGTCTGCTCCTTGTTCCTCCGTTATGGAGATCATGGTGAGAAGGTAGAGTTGTTGATTAAACATTTGAAAGGGATCGGCGGATCAGGCGCTATCGGCTTCGGTGCGAATCGCGTGGAATCCATTGCTGATGCTGTAGCCAAAGCACTAGAAACTCACGTGCTGAATAACGCTCAGGATGAACATGTTCCTGCACCTATCGCAGCGACTTTGGAGCTGGAGGATTTCAATGAAGCTTTAAATGCGGAGTTGAAAGCGAGTGTTCCTGTGGCAACATCTACCGATGATAGTCATGGTGGACATGGCGCCCATAACCACGCTNNCGGCGGCGCTTCGCTGATTAATATTGAGGGCTGTAAGACTTGTGGGAATTGCGGGTATAGTCGCTGCGGGTAAACGGTAGAGCCAATAAATGTTTTATGGGAATTGTGTGATTTTTCATTTTAAATGAGAATTGTTTCATTTTAAATGAGGAAAATTCGTTTCAAACGAGAAAATACTTCACCCTGCAATAGCATGTATATATATACATGCTATTGCAGCAAGTTTCACGTCTTTACTTAGAAAGTCGGCAAGCCATTAATTAGGGTTTACCGGCTTTTTATTAATAACATGACAGGCTAAAGGGCAATCAATTCGGGTTTCGATTCTTCACTATTTTGCAACTGCTTCTCAGCATCACGAAGGCATCCAAGAATAAAAATAGTTAAAGAATGAGCCGATTTGATGGCTTTAAAATGTTTGATTCCTCTTACGTTAAGGATATTGACTTACTCGAATTGCAGATCTGATATAGTTTAAGACATTTGAAAATATCCAGCATCTGTGCCTGTGTACTTCGGGCATCAAACTCCAAAAAACTAAATTTAGAGAATTATGTTAAATTAGAATTTTATTATAAAATCCTTGAAGAATGACATCATAACTGGGATGGTATCAATTTTATTCTCACTGTCAATCTAGAAGAAATAATCTGCCTCGTAGTCTTTGATGTAAGTGAAATAAAATGTTATTGAGTAGCCTCTCGTAGCTTTGAGAGCGTTTTAGACGCTTCATAAGGTATTCGAAACTTATTTAGAGGATTATTTGGATAATGTCGTATTTATGATAGTTGTATTATAGGTTGTTACTAGTGTCCCTCAAATTAAAAAGGCGACATTTTGTTCGATTTTGAACGAAATGTCGCCTTTGCTTTTATACTTTTACTTCGATTCTTTCATCAAATTAATGATTCGCTTGAGACTAANNTAACAGAAAATATCGCCATAGCGCCTTGCATCTGCATGCCAATTAGACCCGAGGAAGATGCAACATCATATCCGTGTCTATGTTTGAGTTCACTATTTTTTGCCTCAATTTTATAACGCTCTTTCGGAAGAGGGATTTTCTATTCATTTTCGCCTTCAATTTCCCGATGATTACATTATAAGGAAATTTAGTGTTTTAATTTAAATTAATCTACATAATTTCAGGGGTGGAAAATAGGTGCTTGAAGTAAGAAGAAAATCTCGATGAAGGGTGATGATACCATTAGAGCATTAAGTGAGCGAATGGAAAAGGGGGACGAAATATGAAGTCATTCAAGACAGGACTACAAGCCATTCTTTATGTACTACTGGTGGTTGGACTGCATCTGACCTTAATCTATTTTTTAAAGATAAGAATAGAGGGATGGGGAACGGAGTTATTAAATATCTCATTTAAGGTGTACTTCATACCGCTTTTATTATGTTTAATTAATTCTTTTTTGTTTATAAGGACTCAGAGGATAAAGTACAATGCCATTTGGTTTTTGGTAACTATGCTATCCAGCCTCTTACTTCTTTTATTTTTCAATGCAATACAAGATGACAGTGATAGTGAGTATGGAGTTGTCGTTTCTATTGAATGGTTTCCAAAATATCAAGTGGAAATGCTCTTTCTGCTTCCTTGGAGTATTTCTATTATACAATTTATCTTAACTCTATATTATCTAATCAAAATAAGAAAAAATCTAATCGTTAGAAATAATAAAGGGGGAATGTAATATGAAAAGAATATTTTCATTAAGTATAATTATTACAGTTTTTGTTTCTTTATTTAGTCCAACTGGAAAGCTCCAAAACTATACATATGCTAATTCAGTTCATGAATCTGTATACAGCAATGATCCAGTCCAGCAATCTTCGATCGGAATATTGAGTACATCAGTATACCCAGATAATGCTGTCGTGAAATATGGAGAAAAGATATACATCAATTATAGTTTCAATGATAAGGCTCACCCGGTACTCATTAGTCTGCTTAGTGACAAAACAAAATATTATTACAGACAATTTTATCTTACAAAAAGCCCTATAATTACTTCGATTAAGTGACAGATTTAATTACAACGGATAAAATGTGACTATGCATAACTACTAAAAGCAAGCGATCATCGAGAAGAAGTGTTAAACTTTTATCTCAATGGATCGCTTGTTTTTTTATTTATTGATGATGTTATAGGAAACAAAAGAAACAAGAATCAAAAATTATAGATAGTCATTGAGAGGTTTTAACTATATGAGTTTGATAATTGGGAAATGATAAAGGTAGTACTTAAAGAAAAAGATAAGGTTGGAATTGCGATTTGGTAAGTCACAACGTATTTACGCGGTGTGTCTGGTCTGTGAACTCTGTGTTCTGACTAAGCTGCTTTTAAACACAAAAAAACGCGTACTTGTCTAACACAGGTACGCGTTTTTTTGATATTCCACTATGGTAGGTATTATTTTTACATATCTAAATTTTTGAATGCGTAAGGCAATAAATCCCTTAAACTCAGCTCTAAGATTTCTTTTTTCTCATTGGTTAAATAGACAGGCATGTCGGGCAAACAGAATTCCGATAATACTTGTCTGCAGATACTGCATGGCGGCAGAAAATCCATTGTGTCACCTGCTACAGCTATAGCCTGAAAATCACCTTTAGTATAGCCCTTTGTAATAGCTGTGAAGATTGCTGTTCTCTCTGCACAATTAGTAGCACCAAAAGNNAAGGGGCATAAGCAGCTTTCTTTGTGTTACGTGCGCTTTCCATTAATTCTTCTTTATTCATAATACTCACCCTTTTTAAATAAGAATGAACCTTTCGGTCCCCTTATCGCCAACTTTAAGGTTGGCAGGACTTCTAATATTATAGTCAGACCAAATGGTTGTCAACATTAAAATCTAGAAGTTCCGCCTTCATGATGTACTACTCGATAAGTACCAATAGGGAATCATAGCCTTAAGATATAACTAGATATAGTAAATATAAGTTATACATATTAAGCCTGTCATGGTAGCCTTAACTTAAAAGAGACGTGT
>DOJM01000358.1:11919-14889 GCA_003529225.1 Paenibacillus sp. | reverse complement strand
CACCAGAAAAGATATCAGAAATTGCACAGAAACAGGTTGAAAGACTTAAAAACGTTGATTTAGATGCTTTAATTCTTTACGACGTCCAGGAGGAAGCAGAAAGAGTTGATCATGAAAGACCTTACCCATATTTACCAACGATTGATCCGGCTATCTATGGTGATAAATATCTAAGACAAGTGGAGATCCCAAAAATAATTTATCGGTGCGTCGGTAATGATACAAGAGCTTCGTTCGCGGATTGGATTAAGACTGACGAAAGTGAAGACAGATTTTCCGTGTATGTTGGCGCTTCGTCAAGTAAGCAAGAGGTGAAATTGAATTTACCAGATGCTTATAAGCTAAGCAAACAGTTAAATAGTAATTTGAATTTTGGAGGAGTTGTCATTCCTGAAAGACATATAAAAAAGAATGATGAGCATATTCGGGTTGTCGAAAAGATTAACAATGGATGCAACTTTTTTATCACTCAGGCAACTTATAATGTAGAGGCATCAAAGAATTTATTGTCTGATTTATATTATTACTATACAAATCAGGGTTTTGAAATGGTTCCTATTTTATTTAATCTTGCACCATGTGGCACAGCGAAAACATTACAATTTATGAAATGGTTGGGGATCAGTATCCCGGGATGGTTAGAAAACGAGTTGAAATACTCGAACGACATTTTGGATAAATCAATTCAGCTATCTCAAAAAATATTTGAAGAACTATTTGAGTTCGGGCTGGAGAAGGGAATTCCAATTGGATGCAGCATTGAAAGTGTTTCAACAACTAAGTTGGAAATTGAAGCATCCATACAGCTTGCTAAAGATGTAAAGGCATTTCTAGATAAAAAGCTGTTGAGTCTAGAAAGTAGATGATTTATTGTTTTAAGGAGATTAGAAATATTAACATTATCGCATTGAATAAACTACTAATGAAGAGCTTTCATTGAGCCGGTAATCCTTTCTGTTAAGGGTTACCGGTTTTTTATAAGTTAATAGGGACATGATCATCATCTCAATAGCTTGTCTAGTACCTTTCTTGCATTATTGTAGCTAAATCTTATCGAGGATGATTATGTGATTGGATAATATGGATCTTCGGGCGTTACAGCATGCTGTCGGTGGTGAGAGATTCTGTACAAGCTACTAGATTTCGGCTACGATTCTTATATAACAGATTGACTGAATGGATGGTAGAAATATGTATTGTAAAGGGTCAGAAGCATCACCAATCACCATCGGACTGCTAGCACATGTTGATGCCGGCAAAACCACCTTCGCAGAGCAGCTCCTATACCATGCTTCTGGAATTAAGACTCGGGGGAGAGTCGATCATCAGGATGCCTTTTTGGATAGTCATGAGATGGAGCGGGCACGGGGGATAACGATTTTTGCTGACCAGGCGGTGATGAAATATAACGAACAATCGTATCAGCTCATTGACACACCGGGGCATGTAGATTTCTCAGCTGAGATGGAGCGTGCTTTACAGGTCATGGATTATGCGGTAGTCATCTTAAGTGCTGTTGAGGGCATTGAAGGGCATACCGAGACGGTCTGGCAATTGCTACAGGAATATGGCATACCGACTTTTATATTTATTAACAAAATAGATCGTACCGGTGCTGACGTCCAGCGTGTGCTTGAAGCGTTAAGGCAGCAATTTTCGCCGGATATGTTGTATTTGGCAAAAGGTCTAGATCAGAGCGTGTTGCCTGAAGCGGTCATCACCGCCGTTGCTGAGCGAGATGAAGCCTTAATGGAGGCATATCTCGAAGACAACATTGATCCTGGGCAGGTAGTGGCTACGCTGAAACAACTAGTTAAAGAGCGAGGGATTTTTCCCGTTATGAGTGGAGCGGCTCTATTGGATCAGGGGATTGCGGAATGGATGCAGACGATGCAACTACTAATGGAATCGACTTATGAATNNTGCACGGGTATATAAGGTACGTCATGAGCCGCAAGGAACAAGGCTGACTTTTATGAAGATTCTAGCTGGAAAAATGCAGATGCGGGAGGATCTTAGCTATAACACTTCAGAACATGAGGAGTTAAGCCAGAAAATCACTTCGATTCGTGTCTACCATGGCGTGAAATATACTTCATGCGATGAGGCTTCCGCGGGACAGCTTGTTGCCGTTACAGGCCTAACCGATGCAGCCATTGGACTGGGCATAGGTGATAATACAGATCAAGTAGAATCCCGTCTTGTGTCAGCGCTGAAATCCAAAGTTGTATTCAATTTGGGGATATCGTCCAGAGAAGTGCTGCGCTATTTCATGATCCTGCAAGCTGAAGACCCTACGCTGCATGTGACATGGGAGGAAAAGCTGGAGGAGATTCATGTTCATGTGATGGGAATGATCCAGCTTGAGGTACTTCAGCAGGTGGTGTTAGATCGTTTCCACCTCAAGGTAACGTTCTCTAAGCCAGAGATATTATACAAAGAAACAATTGCAGAGACTGTGATTGGCTGTGGACATTTTGAACCTCTTAAGCATTATGCAGAGGTGCATCTCCGGCTTGCGCCTGCGAAACGTGGTGAGGGAATTACATATCGCAGTACATGCCATGTGGAGCAGCTCAGCACAGGGTATCAGCATCTTATCGGTCAGCATTTACTTGAAAAGGACCATCGTGGAGTTCTTACCGGCTCTCCCGTCACCGATCTGTATGTAACGCTTTTAACCGGGGCAGCGCATCAGAAGCACACTCATGGCGGTGACTTTCGGGAGGCGACACTGCGGGCACTGCGGCAGGGATTGGAGCAAGCGAACAAGATTTTACTGGAACCCTATTATCAATTCAAAATAAAAGTCGATGCAGAGCTTATCGGACGCGTAATGTCTGATATACAGCTGGCCCATGGTGAATTTGACCCACCAGAAATGCTAGGTGAATCGATGTTTATTCAGGGACGTGCGCCTGTCGCGACGTTCATGCATTATGCAGTAGAGCTTGCTTCATTCACGAAGGG
>DOJM01000358.1:6375-11888 GCA_003529225.1 Paenibacillus sp. | reverse complement strand
GTACACCTCCAGCTCTATGTTCTGTGCAAAGGGAGCGGGATATAGCGTTCCTTGGGATGAAGCGCCTTCGTATATGCATTTGGAGATTCAGGAATAGGAGTGAGAAAGCAGTCTAGGAATTATCCTTCGCCCCAATATTTCTTTGTCCCCATTCAACAACGGATTCAATTAAAGGCACTAATTCTCTCCCAGATGAAGTCAGAGAATACTCCACTCGCGGTGGCACTTCGTTATATTGCTCCCGATGAATAATTCCATATTCTATGAGATCCCTCAATGAGTTGGTTAATGTACTTCCTGTTATACCGTGCAGTCTTCTTTTTAACTCGTTATAACGTATGTTGTCGTTCTCACTAAGAATGGCTAGGATCGGGAGGTTCCACTTTCCGCTGATTACATTGAACGCAAAGGATGCAGGACATAATTGGTCAAGTCTAAATTCGTATTTCATATATAACTCCCATCCAATAGTATTGTTAAAGATACTTAGTATTAAAAATAAACGTACTTGTTTGAATTTATATTGGTATTATAATACTCCCATACAAAGAACTTCTACAAGAGGGCACTTTCTTTGATTCTCCAGCGAAAGGTGATTTATATATGAATAATTCAAATATGATGTGTGACCTTAAAACCGGTGTCTGTGGGCCAGGGGATGAAGAGCAAATGGAAATGATCGACTTTAATCTACTGTCCAAAAAAATTACGCTGTACTATGCAACAGATCCGATCTGTTCCCACTGTTGGGCGCTTGAGCCGGTACTCAATCGTTTCATTCTGCAGTTTGGTCAATATTTTAATGTGAAGACGATTATGGGTGGTTTGCTTTCTAGCTGGAATGGTTTTGCAGATGTCTCCAATGGCATTCAACAGCCTGCAGATGTTGCGGAGCATTGGAGAGAAGTCGGTTTACATTCACGTATGCCTATCGATGGTTCTTTGTGGGAAAACAATCCGATACTTTCTTCGTACCCGCCATCTAGAGTTTACAAGGTTATACAAAACACATATCCGGGTAAAGAAAATGAGTTTTTGCGTCGGGCAAGAGAAGCTGTATTCGCCTTCAATCAGAATATCGGAGAGGAGCAAACATTAGTTGATATAGTCAACAACATTGGGCTAAATGGCGAAGAATTAGTGGCGGATGCTGCTCTTGAATCGGCACAAGATTTGCTAGAGCAGGATTTTGAGCTAGCAGGCAGACTTGGTGTACGTGGTTTTCCAACCATTATCATGGTGAATGAAGAAAATAAAGGTGTTAAAATTGTGGGGGCACGATCATTAGAAGCCTATGTCGACGGACTTCAACAAGTTTACAATGGTGATATAAAAGCTGGAAATGTTCCATCTCTCTCTGAACTTATCAAGGAAGGAAACATTTTGTTCTCCAAGGAAATTGAAGTGTTGTATGATATTGAATCTAGTGATATGGAGTCATTTATAGCCACGGAAATGATAGAGGGGTCATACAGTATTAAGCGTGTTTTAGGTGAATCATACGTCGTATCTTAATCATAATGAAAGAAGCCAGTAAGCCAGAGGTAACTTTGGACTTACTGGCTTCTTTCAAGTTAAATTCATTTTTAAATTTCTGTTTGATGTAATTATCTAAGTATCTACGAATTCTAATATTTATTGTTATCGATCTCCAATCGCCCGTCATTCATGAACGCCATTAGCTTTTCCATTAATTCAAGCTGTAAACAATCGCTTGCCCTGTTAAACTTTTCGGCATGACTCTAGGTGGTAAATGTTCCGCGTGATCTGTATGATCTGCTGCTGTTCAACAAGATTACTCCGGAGCAGGTTGCAGAGGAATTCCGGCAGAAGGCAGAAGAGATTCTTGATTGAACAACTAATAAGATAAAGGGAGTACGAGTTATGAACCGAGGAAACAAATGAGCAATAGCCTAGAAGAACCGGACAGCAGAGGCTATTCGGTTCTTCTGGTCCTTCTTTATATAAATTAGCTGATTCTAGTATTTTGGCGTAAACTAGGAGGATAGAACCAATATTTGAGCTGAGCTGCGGGGTGAGCAGGAATGGAGAAGTTGCTGGAATGGATAACGGGTGAGCTGATGGCAAAGGCAACGATAGAGAGTATTGATCCGAAGGAACCTGTGAAGGTCCGCAACGTACCGAAGCCCTGGAAGGTACTCGGAACGGGGAATTATGCCGCCGTATTCTATCATCCGGAAGCTCCTGATTATGCAGTGAAGGTGTACGCCCCGGGAAGGCCGGGCCTCACGGAAGAAGCTGAGGTATATCGCCGCCTCGGTCGTCATCCTGCATTCTCCGAATGTTATTACAGCGGTCCTGACTTTCTGGTCTTAAAACGGCTTAGGGGAATCACTTTCTATGACTCTATGAAACGGGGAATTCTTATCACCGAGCAGGCCATAGTGGATATTGACAGCGCGCTTGACTATGCCCGGTCCATGGGGCTGCACCCGCATGATGTCCACGCCAAGAATGTAATGATTCAGGATACCCGCGGGCTGATCGTTGATATATCCGATTTCCTGAAGGAAGAGGATTGCGTTATGTGGGAGGATTACAAGACGGCGTATTATCGCCTGTACCGGCCGGTTGCCTCCCGCTGGAGGTTTCCAGTTCCCCGTCTGATTCTGGAGATGGTACGCAGAGGTTACCGGTTGTGGCGGCGATGGAAGTGCTAACAAACTCAAAGAAGTGGCAGGTCTGAGTCTCGTTCAAATTTTATAGACTATTTGTAACAGGTCATGTGACAGGTTATAATTTAATTGGTATGACTAAGTAATCGTTGCCTAACGATTAATAAAGGGGATTTCAAATGTACAGAATAGTTCAAGATTTTCTAGGAGAATGGACAAGCGCTTCTGCAGGGACAATTCGCGTTCTTGAATCACTTACCGATGACAAATTAGACCAGGTAATTGTTGAAGGTCACAACTCATTGGGATGGTTAGGTTGGCACTTGGCAACCTGTCCGATGTTTTTTGGTGGTCAGGTAGGGTTAACACTTACTCCAGTAGGCAATCCGAAGGAAGTTCCGGCTCATGCGGCTGTGATTGTTGAAGCTTATAAGAATATCGCGGCTAATATTGCTTCTGAGGTTGAGAAATTAACAGACGAGCAAATGGTTGAGAGTATACAGACCTTTGCTGGATTAATGCCTCGTGGTGCAATGCTTAGATCGCTTATAGATCACCAGACACATCATCGAGGTCAAATGACTGTTCTCTTACGTCAAGCAGGCCTTCGTGTACCTGGCGTAGTTGGTCCTACTAGAGAAGAACAAGCTCAAATGAAATAGTTACTGGTGCTTGTCTCTAGTGATAGATTGCCTAATAGGGATGGCACTACGAAAAAAAATCTCGTTTCCTAGACATTTGTCTTGGAAACGAGATTTTTTGTTGTCGGATGGAATGTCACTATTATTGCTTAAAGAATACAACTGCTTTTTGGAGGGGCGGCGATCACTATTAGCCTGCTTCAATTTGTTGTATATATTCTCTGGGTGAGATCCCCGTCACTTTCTTGAAGACCTTACTGAAATAGAAGGCACTTTCATAACCGAGTTTTTGTGAAATTTCGTAATTACGACCTTCTCCGCGTACCATCATTTCCTTGGCGACTTTGGAGAACAGATGGCTCAAATAGTTTGGACTGAAATTGAAGACATCTGCTACTTGATTCAGTGAAAGCTTAGTGCTGAGATTTCTTTTTATATATTCCTGGACATTTTTGACGATTTGTTCTTTATAGCTTTGTCTTCGAGTAGAGAGAATTTCCGAGCAGCCGTCACGGAACTGAATCAACCAGCCGGCGATCTCTTCAATTGTATGCATCTGATAGATGGCCCGGTAGCCTTCCGGTTCATTTTCGAAGATATGCTCTACAATGTTTTCTCCATCCGCAAGAAGCGAAGTGGCCATATACAGAATATTGCAGGCAGCATCGGTGGCGGGCACCAGTAAGTCAGGTCGGTCTTCGAAGATTTCAATCATTTTGGAGATGATGGTGTATAAAGCAAGGGTATCTAGTTCCTCAAAAGCACGGCGGATCTCCGAACGGGATTCAGAGAAATCAAACAACGGATGCTCCTGTTCTTGAGGTTCATTCTCATCGAAGAAAACAAATCTCAATGTCAGACATCCAGTGACAGGGATCGACTTCGGGGACAGGTAGAGCAACGGCGAAATTACGTAAGTCAAGACTGGTTACATAGCAGGGTTGTATAGAAGTAAGCATGTCCTTTGCGCCAATGTCGAGGTTCAGACTTGGGTTGTCGCCGGACTTCCTTGGCATATTCGGATTCATCGAGTCGAAACTGGACGGTTACTGGATACCGCGGAGGGCGGTTTCGCACTTGGCCAAGAGAATGAAATGATATCGAAGATCGATGTGGCTGGTGCGATGGCCTCCACTGCTTGGGGAACCAGTGGAATCAAGGATTTGCTAGGTTATCGGAAGGGTGAGCTGGTCTGGCCGAACGCCAATACGAACCTGCTTCACCCTCGAACGGTGCTACCGATGCTGACGACCACTCTTGAGCCGGGAATTCATTGGCTTGTTTCGGCCGTCTATGGTTGTCCTTCAGAGGGGGCTTTGGATATTCAGGCTGATCAAGCTGATGAGGTCCTCAAGCATTCACCTGAGCAAGACTTAAAGGTTAAGTTGTGCACGGTAACGGTAACCATTGTCACTCATACTGGGAGAGAAATCGTCCTTAATTTACAATAAGTTATTTAAATATTTCTCATATGAATTGAAAATTCACAACAACAGCCCTGATGAAGAACTGCTGCATTAGGGCTGTTGTTTTTAAGTGAATATTTATGATTTTATCTTTTAATTATTGAGTTTTTTATCAAATGTTTTCTTAGATGGACAATTATGCTATAGTTCACTATCTAGTCATTTACAGAAGTATTGATTTATCAGACGATGGATAAACTGANNCAAAACTAGAAATACCGGCATCGATAGAAAGATAAGAAAGGCAGGAACTCCTTATGGACAACGGCAGTCTGGTCACGTGGACACTTTCATTTATTATGATTATAAACATATTGCTCTCTGCTGGTTTTTTATTTTTTGAGAGGAGAGATATTGGTTATACTTGGGCATGGCTTATGGTTTTTTATTTCATTCCCATTTTGGGCTTTATTATTTATCTCTTTCTTGGTCGTAATTTAGCCAAAAAGAATTTCTTTGGCCTTTCTGTTGAAGAAAGGAAATATCTACAATCCGCTGTAGATCATCAATTAACCACATTGAAGGATACACGCGAGGATCTGAACCCTTTACTCACGAAATATGCTGATTTGATCCATATGAACCTTGTTTCATCGAATGCGCTAATGACAACAGATAACGAGATATTTATTTTTAACGATGGTAAACAAAAGTTTGATTCATTGTTTAATGATATTAGAAATGCCAAAAAAGAGGTCAACATTCAATATTACATCATCCAGCCTGACGATTTAGGGACAAAATTAAGAGATGAATTAACCAAAAAAGCC
>DOJM01000358.1:3806-6367 GCA_003529225.1 Paenibacillus sp. | reverse complement strand
CTCCAAGAGACTTTCTCTTAAGTTTTTTAAAGAACTACTTTCTGCTGGTGGAGAAGTAGAGGTATTCTTTCCATCACTGCTTAGGCCGATAAATTTTCGAATGAATAATCGAAATCATAGAAAACTATGTATCATCGATGGGGAAATTGCTTATATTGGTGGATTTAATGTGGGAAATGAGTATTTAGGGATTGATAAAAAGTTTGGCTATTGGCGGGATACACATTTTAGAATGAAGGGAGGTTCCGTTAATCAAATTCAAGGTAGATTTATTCTGGATTGGAAACATGCCCGGAAACACGAGCAGGTAAGCTTCGATCAATTTTCCCTTACTACTGGAAGTCATGCCGGATCGAGTCCCGCTCAAATTGTGTCTAGTGGTCCTAACTCGCTAGTTGAGCATCTTAAAAATATGTATATTAAGCTGATCTTGAACGCCAAACGAAGTGTGTATATTCAGACGCCATACTTCATTCCAGATAGCAGTTTTATGGATGCATGTAAAATTGCACTCCTATCCGGTGTGGATGTACGGATTATGATTCCAAATAAGCCTGACCACCCTTTTGTATACTGGGCAACTTGGGCGTATGCAGGTGAATTATTAAATTATGGAGCGAAAATTCTGTTATATGAAAATGGTTTCTTGCATGCCAAGACGATTGTGGTAGATGAAGAAGTAGCGTCCGTAGGGACAATGAATATTGATTCCCGGAGCTTTAGACTCAATTTCGAAATTAATGCAATTGTTTATGATGAGCAAGTTGCTAAACAGCTTCAAGAATTGTTTTATGAAGATAGCCAGTTAAGTACAGAGCTTACCCCTGAGCGTTATAAAGAAAGGTCCCTTATAATCAAATTTAAAGAGGGGATTTCTCGTCTTTTTTCGTCTATCCTTTGAATACACAGACCCTATACTCCGTACAAAAGGCGAGCTGTGGACTTGTGGTTCACAGTTCGCCTTCACCTTGGCCTTGGCCTATTGATTCTGTTGCATTTTACACCATACCCTGCTTTAGCTGCCTGGCGTACTTTACACTAATTTGTTTCATGGACCGAATCAATTGTTGCAATTCTCTACGCCAGTGTAGGCGTTTAATAATTCCTCAACCGGATAAATCGTTCCTCCTTGACTTCCGTTTGTAACCACTTTTTGAGGACTAAATAAGTCTTCTCTTGGATCTCTCTAAAATTGAACGATAAACCATATCATAATCAGAAAAATTTTGTGTGTGGGTACCGGACTGATAGCTGTATTGTGAACCTGTGAGTTCAACCCGTATCACACCCTGACCCAATGATCCGCAGCATGGCTTGAGCTTTGCCGGATATGGGGACTGGATATATTTCTGTATATCTGACAACATCAGCAGCTAGAAAGCTAGCTGACTTAAGTAATATTTATCAACTAAAACTTCTTATAAGCAAAAATTAATAAACCTATTCCAATGGCACCAAAGATTAAAGGTGTCATTAGATTACCATGTATTCCGTACAAGTCAGCAAGAATAAATTCTTGCATTACACCAAGATACCAGAGGAACATATATATGAAGCTAAAGAGATGCTTGGATACTAAGGAGCAACTTGCCGTTAAAGATATTGAGAATAGCAATCCTAGCAAGAGGCTAACGATCATTAAGTATTTCTGAACAATTAAAAGGTTAATAAATGTTCCTGAAAAATAAAGAATTAATAATGTGAACAAGAAGAGTGCCTTGGTAAAGAATAAAGGGCGTTTATAAGCTAATGTTGAACGGATGAATGAGTCACCTAAATGAAAAGAGGTATTCGAAAAAAGGAAAAGCGGGGCACTTAAGGCTAGAATGAATATCCAATTATTCACATCACTCGCTCTGGGTAAATACTGGAGAACAAAAAGAGGAATTAATAGTAAGTGAGTTTTTTGTAAACTTTTCAAGTAGACCAAGATTTCTCCGGAAAATAGTGCTTTTGTTTCAATTCGAAAAACCGAAGAATCTAAAGAAAGTGGTAAATTTGAATTTTGAGATAACTTGGGCTCTTCAATAACCGTTAATAATTGTGGAGTTAGTTTTTGATTTTTGGATTTACTCTTAAGAGTCGAAAATCTTTGATAGAAAATCTGGTCAAAGTTTCGCACTCTCCCGAGAATGTGAACAATGGAAAAAGCAAGAGTGATAATAATTAATCGACTAACAATGAAGTTAGTATTCCAACTTACTTTATTCATAACAAATGTGTTGTCGAAATGATTTATTGTCTCTAATATACTGAGACCGCCGTCCCAACCTGACATATTCATTTTTTGCACAAATTGAGTGAATATATTATGTGAAATATATATGATTCCAGTGAAATCGAAATAAGGATTGATCTTTTCATTACTGATCCCTGCCATTACGTAAGACATATAACTCATCGCTGCAAAAAAAAGAAGTATATTGCCAAATGTATTTCTGAAAATGCGAAATAAATCTAAACAGACTGCTAAACTAGAGATCACATATACAAAAGGAACGACGATTAATAAAAAGGGCATGATATATGATGAAAAAATTAACTGGTTGCTTTCCCCTCTG
>DOJM01000358.1:388-3770 GCA_003529225.1 Paenibacillus sp. | reverse complement strand
AGAATAAAACAACGAGCAATCCCATCCAAGCAGAGTTGTAAACACCTCGAAAACTTCCATTTAATGAGCTACTATGAATAACAGTTGTTAGCGAAGTAAATGATTGGTTGTTAGCAGGGAAATAGAAAAAGGTTAATCCAGCAAGCAGTAAAAGTGTCCAAAGAAATATAGGCTTGCGACATTTTTCTTTCATCTGCAGACTGACCAATCCCCAAAAGTTGTCAATGAGTATTTTCCTCATCCTATCCATCCATCCTGCCCGTTTAGATTATTGTTAATATTTGAATTATCAGTGCTCAATTTGTCCTTATGAATATTATATAAGTAAACATCTTCAAGTGTTGCCTCAACTGGAATCGCTTGGGGAGAAGGTGATACAAAAGAAATCACTTTTGTTTCTTCAAATCCATCATTGTTCATATGGTTACTCCCAATGATATGCGGATAAGACAATGAGCTATGTGACTTATTAGGTACTTTCCAGATCATACCTTTAACAGCTTGTTTCANNTAGCACACGCCCATGTTTCATAACAATAATATGTGTAGCTAATGCTTCTACATCAGACACGATGTGTGTTGATAACAAAACAGTCGAATGCTCTGCCTGCTTTAAAATTAAGTGTTTGAAATGTATTCTTTCGTCGGGATCAAGACCTACAGTGGGTTCATCCAATAACAAAAACGAGGGTCGATTTAATAAAGCTTGGCAAATACCGATACGCTGCTTCATTCCCCCTGAGTAAGAATGAAGGGCGTTGTCCGCAACCTCTGTCAAATTAACTTGCTGTAAGAGACTTTGGATATTGTTTGCTGCTTCTTTACTGGAAATTCCTTTTAAGGACGCGATATACATCAAGAATTCACGTCCTGTTAGTTCTGGCATCATTCCAAAAGTTTGTGGTAGATAGCCAAGTTTACTTTTATAGATCTTTTCGATTTGCCAAATTTCCTGATTATCAACCATCACTTTACCATGTGTAGGTTTTTCGACCGTCGCCAATATATTCATTAGTGTTGATTTGCCTGCCCCATTAGGTCCAAGTAATCCGTAAATTCCTGTATTCAAGCTTAAACTGAGTGGATATAACGCTTTCTTTTTTTTGTAACTCTTCTCTAATTGGTCAATTTTAATATTCATATCTTCCTCCCATTCTTTTTGTATTTATAATACATCTCATCCATTATTATACTTTATTAGATCGAAGGTGACAATCTTGTTAATATAGATATTTGGTGAATTTTTGGGCTCGCGGCCGCTGTTGTTCCCAGATTTCTTGATTGCTACCAATTTTCGTGTGGAAATCAGGCTACTTACTCAATTTGAATAGTGAGGCATAACCTAGCAAAACAGCCCAGATAGTGAGAGTTCTACATCAGGGCTGTTTGTGCTGTCAAAGATTAAATTCGTTTACACCATCCCCTGTTTTGATTTCATGCACTTAAGATTGTAAGTGCGACCGTATATTTTTGCATATCTGACAATTCGGTCAATCATACGGGTGTCTTTCAGCTTAGTAAACGGGCACGGATCGGGAGCCGTATTCACTTCCAAAATCCATGGCTTGAGACGTTGATCTAAAGCAATATCTACACCGATTTCCTGAAGGCCGGGATAGACAGTGCTAAGCTGTCTGGCGGACTTCACTCCAATTTGCTTCAGGGATCGGATCAATATTGTACAATTCTCTGCGCTTGTGTAGGCTTTCAATAATTCCTCAATCGGATAAATCGTTCCTCCTTGACTCCCGTTTGTAACTACTTTGCGAGGATGCGCCACGCGTCCTGCAACCCCTGTTGCTTCCCAGCCACCCTTAGAATTTCGCTGCACCATCACCCGGATATCGAATGGGCGGCCATCGTACACCAACAGCCTGATCCCCTTTTGTACTAAATAGGATTTCCCTTGGGCCTCTCGTAAGATGGCTCGATATGCCATGTCGTAATTAGAGAATTTGTGTACGTGGGTACCGGACTGATAGCAATATTGTGCACGAGCGAGTTTAACCCGTATCACGCCCTGTCCTAAAGATCCGCAGCAAGGCTTAATATACACCATCTTATATTTTTGTAGCATTTCATAGAGAATGTTCTTATCCATTTTTCTTGTAAGCGGGACATGTTTATTTAACTCTTGATTTCTAACCAGCACCCTTGTCTTTGTCAGCTTATTGGATATACGGCTTATCTGCTTCATTATTTTGTCCCTCCGTCTCAAAAGATCCATAGGCTATATTACGGAAATGCCTCAGCTTTTGATTGGGCAACCACCGAATCGTAGAACACACTGAAAGAATTCTACATATGATTATGGTAGGTGTTTATCTATGGGCTGCAGCACGCGGTCAACAGGAGGCGGCCATCATGCTGCTCGACAAAGACAAATTGCAGGATAAGTTGCTTGAAGTAATTGAGATATTTCCCTNNGGATAGCTTAGAGACGCTTCCGCTTATGACGTCGACAACGCTAGATACCTATTATTATAATCAACCTTTTGATCCTTCTTTGACCGTATATAGGACGTCGGGTACAAGCACTGGTCGTCGAAAAGCCATACTTTACTCTAAGGAAGACGATAAGCACTATATAGATATTAAAACGAAGCTGTACAGTGATCTTATTGCGGGAAGTGGATGCGTTAGCGCTTTGGCGGATATGGGTACTGGGCATGCAGCGAACACTGCGTTGTCCATTTTTGAGGAGTTAGGATTGGAACATCGTTCAATTCCCTTCGAATTGCCGATCGAACAACATATTGATCAGCTTCAAACCTTCAAGCCTGACCTACTTTACACAATGCCTTCCATCCTTGATCATATCGTACATGCTACAAGAGATCCGCGGGCTTTTGGAATCCGTAAGATTATTTTGGTTGGANNCGGAATATGGCCCATCTGTTCGGTCTTGAACCGCACGACATCATTGATACGTATGGCTCTATTGAAATAGGCACGATTGCTTATTATTCACATGATCTTGGCAGGTATATTTTTGCTGATGGGATTTTTGCGGAAGGGATCGGGGCGCAGGAGATTGGTGAAGAACTAAGTCCGCTTAGGAATGATGAAAGTGTTCTTGTTCTTACCTCCACGGTTCGCAAAATGCTGCCAGCTATTCGTTTCGTTACCTATGATGTTGTAAGGGACTTTAGGTCTGTGATGATAGATGGTGTGGAGAAGCAGAGCTTTAGTTCCATCGTCAAACGGGTGGGACGGGAGCTGAAGCACGGGGAGAAAATCAGCCTGTACGATATCGAACAGGTCGTATACCGACATATTGAAGATGCGATCATTCGGGTCAAAGTGAGGAAGAACGCGCTGACCGTTTATATCAAAAGTAAATCTGCAGATAACACCATTGTCCCGAAGATCAAAGAGGAAA
>DOJM01000358.1:0-332 GCA_003529225.1 Paenibacillus sp. | reverse complement strand
TGATGATTCGAAACCATCTGCTGGATGATATTGAAGTCATTATAGTAGCCAAAGACGAGCCGATGGACAGCGGAAAGGTTAAGAACAAAAAGCTATATTACCAGAAAAATAAAGAGCGAGTAGATGAAGACTTCACTGATGGTATTTTGTCGACTATCGGAAATACAGCCTTAATCAAGCTGAAGAGCTTGTTCTATAAAAGTGAATTTGACGTCTATGCAAAAATGGAGCTGATGAACCCGGGGGGCAGCGCCAAAGATCGTCCCGCCCTGCGGATGATTCAAGAGGCATGGAAGGAAGGAACAATAGGTCCGGGAACCACCATCATTGAA
>DOJM01000155.1:21955-24371 GCA_003529225.1 Paenibacillus sp. | reverse complement strand
CCCGTTATACGTAGCTCAAACATTTGGGCACAAATATCCTGATGCCACTGTGTATCCGTTGTTTGTTCCGCTAACAGTATTTCATTCTGTAGTCGTGCCATCTCCCAACAGAAAGTGGCATTCACCTGAAGGCATTGCTGTTGTTCTGTTTCTTCGGAGGCTGTAAGCTGGCGTAGACGACTTAGAGTGAATAGCTCGGCAAGACGTTCATGGACTGGAAGCATACTTTTTACCTCCTAGAAATATTTAAACCACATATTAGTCTNNAAAATTAGTAATTCAATCATCCATTGCTGTATCTACAGTAGAAACCACTTTTCCCGCTCACCAGAAAAAATCCCCCGAAAAAATGGGGGATCATGGAATACAAAAGATAGCTTTGAGGAAGATTGAAACGCCCTAGTCCATGTGAATTTCTACAATGGCAACGTTCCGTTCGCGGGAAAGATCCACGAACATTCCGTCAACCTTTACCAGTGGACGGAAAATATCCACCAGATTGTTCATAATAATTACGCCAATATCACCTGTGTTCAGCAACACACGCTTGCCGATGAAGTTGGGCATTAAATGCTGGATAAAAGCTTGAACTGTTTTAGCGTTCAGTTTACCGAAACTTAGATTGTTTATTTCACGCAGGACGGAAATAAGCTCTTGCTTCGACTGATAGACTCGTTTAGAAGTCATCGCACTATAGATGTCAGCTACAGCTGCAATTTGTGCATAAGGATGAATATCGACTTTGCTTAGACCACTGGGATAGCCAGAGCCATCCTCACGTTCATGATGCTGGAGAGCAGCCAAAGCTGTGTAAGAATCGTCCATGGAATTACGTATAATTTCGTAGCCGTACTTAGTATGTAGTTTGATTTNNGAACTCATCTGGCGTTAGCTTCCCTGGTTTATTCAAGAGGGAGGGTGAAATCCGGCATTTTCCAATATCGATCAAATATCCTGCACGACCAATTTCATAGCATTCTTGTTTGGAATAACCAAGCCATATCGCAATATAATAAGAGAGCATGCCTACCTGAAGGGAGTGATTGTAGGTATAGTTATCTTCCCGATCTAGCAAAAGCAGGAGGGACACTACATCTTTATGTTTGTCCAAAGTTTGAAGCGAAGGCTGAAGAATGTCGTTTACCACGGATTGGTTGAAGCTTCCTTTTAATAACGCTTCCATATAAAGAGACTCGAAGCCGTCAATCATGGTATCAAAACTAGTGGTCACCGTCTGAATGATTGAAGGTCTGCTGAGGGGTGATACCTCTTCCTCTAGCGTCTCGATATCAACATAATCAACTCCAAGCTGCATCAGCTTGGCGATATCATTTATTTGCAGCAGTGATCCTTTTGGTAATACATGTAAACCCCTAGAACTATACGCATCCGCGTTAAGGTGATTACCAGGTTTTAGATCCGAGACGTGTACTCTCAATGCCTATGCCACCTTTTATCCGATTTTATCCAGAATATCAACAAAGTTCAGATTTTTCAATCAAAAAGGAGAAAAGATTATTTGTGGATTGTATCACTAGCTTTTTGATCAGAGTTCACCCAATGTTGGCCCGATTCGTTAATGTCTTTTTTCCAAACGGGAACCGTCTGTTTCAATCGTTCAATGGCAAAACGGCTGGCTTCGTAGCAGGTATCGCGATGAGGTGTGGAGATGGCAATGATAACACTTGCTTCTTTTAAACCTACAAGCCCTATGCGGTGAGATATGGCGCAGTTTGCGTTCCAGCGGTTCTTGACCTCTTTTCCAATCTCCTCTAGTTTACTTAAGGCCATAGGAATATAAGCTTCATAATGACNNACGTGTAGTGCCGATAAATAATAAGGTTGCTCCGTGATTGATGACAAGAACGGCATCTAGGAGCTTCTCTGCATTTAAAGGCTGGTCCGTTATGTTATAAAGACCATCACTAGTAGTTTCATAAATAGTGCCATTCTCTCCCCCGGAAACTGGAGGAATAAGTGCAACTTCGGAAGACGCTGTGATGATAGAATCATCAGGAGCATATTCCCGGTCAATGGCAATTAAAGAAGCCCCAATTTGGGATGCTGCATTCGGATAAGAGGCAGATAGAATCTCCTTCAGCTTGCCAGCTGTTAAGGGAATCTCAGTCGCTTGGAAGGACAGAGAAGAAGAGCCGATTGTCTCAGCCAGACCCGCGAATAGTCGGATAGTAATATGCATTTTTATTCTCCTCTGAAGTATGATCTGATGTCTTCAATATACCATAATGTGTCTGAAAATGTTATGCTAGGCTCTATAAGATCACGCACCGACTGCTTCATTAAAGAGCAGCTCTAGGGTAGGAGGAATGTTGCTTATGGGGCATGTGCCGCAAAGATTGACCATACTTCATACCAATGATATACATAGCCATTTTGAGATGGTAAGTCCGGTGGC
>DOJM01000155.1:21650-21836 GCA_003529225.1 Paenibacillus sp. | reverse complement strand
CAGGAGATGTTGTCATCTATTTTTTCCGGGTTACAGTGTCCGGTAGTATGCTGTAATTTTGTAGAGTCTTCGACAGGAGAGCCGCCAAGCTGGATGAAGCGTTATGCGATCTTGGAGAAGGATGGAATTAGAATTGGAGTGACCGGAGCAACAGCGGCATTTACTTCGTTCTATTCCCTTTTGGGC
>DOJM01000155.1:18191-21422 GCA_003529225.1 Paenibacillus sp. | reverse complement strand
AGATCCTCAGTCTGAATTCAGCTTAGTGACGGGTGAATGTATTCCTATTGACCCCCTTCTGAAGGAGGAGGTTATAGGTCCTGCAGCCGCTATTCATTTGAAGCATGGCCAAGAATCTCTTCAGACGATCGTTGCGATTACTGACCGTGAGCTTCCTTTGAACTTGCGGGGAGAGTCCCCCTTTGGCACTCTTTTGGCACAAGCAGTACGTAGATTTACAGGAACTAATATGTCATTAGTGAACACGGGTCAGCTGCTAGGACCATTGCCGGAAGGCGAGGTTACGACAGGGATGCTACACGCACTTTGTCCTTCTCCCATCAATACTTGCATCATTAAGCTGAAGGGTAGAGACATTCGTACGGCTTTGGAACAGAGCCTTACAGAGGAATTTTATAGTAAGGTCATTTACGGGTACGGTTTCCGCGGGAATCATCTGGGCAGCTTGGCAGTAGATGGATTAAAAATCTTGTACGACCCACTGAGGATACCGTATGATAAGAGTGTTGCAGTTTTTGTCGAAGGAAACCCACTGGAGGATGAAAGAGAGTATAATGTTGGTACGCTGGACATGTTTACTNNCTTTGTTTCTGCTGCCACATTTTTTGCGCGATCTCTTGCGGATGGAGTTACAGCGTCCAAACAGCCTCGATGAATGCATGCTCACTCGCTGGGAGGCTAAGTCTGAATAAGGCCGACAGCTCATAATCTACACTTATAGACTCCATTTAACAGTGCTAGATTCCCAAAAATAGGAGGACATTATGGACACGATTACAGCTATTATTTTAGCAATTGTCGAAGGGATCACTGAATTTATTCCTGTATCTTCGACCGGACACATGATCTTGACCACGAAACTTTTAGGTTTCGCTGAGCAAGATTCGATTATGAAGACTTATGAAATTGTAATTCAACTAGGGGCGATTTTGGCGATTGCACTTGTTTACCGCAAGCGAGTGCTCAATTTGCTAGGGATTGGACGTAGTAGTTCAGGAAGAGGAGGCGTTATGCCGGCATCCCGCCTGAACTTAATTCATGTGATTCTTGGGATTGCCCCAGCACTTGCTGTGGCATTTTTTGCCCGCGACTTTATCAAAAGTCTTTTTGGAGCTTCGACTGTACTCTGGGCACTTGTGGCCGGAGGGATTCTAATGATTGTTGCAGAATGGGTGAACAGACGCAAAATACGAATTACTGCCCATGAACTGGATGATTTGTCTTACGGACAGGCGCTGGCGATTGGATTGTATCAGATTATTTCGGTACTCTGGCCGGGCTTCTCCCGCTCCGGGTCTACAATTTCTGGGGGGATGTTAAGCGGGGTCAGCTATAAGGCTTCTGCGGATTTTTCCTTCCTCATAGCTATTCCAATTATGTGTGCGGCTTCCGGGTATGAACTGCTGGATTCGTATAAAAACTTCACAAGTGAGACGATTGGTTATTTTGTAATTGGCTTTCTGATTTCTTTCGTAGTGGCATATTTAGTGTTCATTTTGTTTATGAAATGGATTCAAAAGATTCGATTAACGCATTTCGCGATCTATCGATTTATTCTTGCTGCTATATTCTGGTTGTTTATTATGCGTTAATGCCCGTTGGCATAGACCTGGACACATCTGATTTTCTTTAAGGTACACCTGTCTGAATTTCCATAGAAACGGTATAGACAAAGCGTGTGACCCAAGGATTTCAATACAGAATAGCATTTTACCGTTAAAGGCAGGAGTGAGTTTAGTGCGTTTAGTATCCGTGAATCAGCTTCAAGCAGGCATGAAATTAGGTAAAAAAATATATAATGATGAAGGTCTAACTCTACTCGCTGATGGGGTGGAGCTTACGGATGCATTGATCAAGCGTCTTGCTAGAATTGATATCGGCTATATCTACATAGAGGATTCTGTCACGGACGATATTGTGATAACTGGTATTCTTCAGGATGAGACGCGCAATAAGGCCCTAAAGGTGATTCGTAATCAATTTCAGCAAATGTCTGGGGCTTCAGGTATTACCAAGGGTCTGTATCATCTGGACAAAAAATTTTCTAAGATCATGGATAACATTTTAGACGATATGTCTCTACAAGAAGATCCGATGATCATGCTGATGGATATGCACACTGCTGATAACTATTTATATGTCCATTCCCTGAATGTCTGCTTGTATACTTTAGTGCTTGGTATTGCTCACGGGTATAGTAAAGAGGAACTTCGAGTGATTGGGCTAGGCGCGCTGCTGCATGATATTGGGAAGNNGTGATGAAGAATTCCGCCACATGCAGGCTCATACCGAGATAGGGTTTCAGATTCTAAAGGAGGAGCCCAATATCCCGCTGCTCGCAGCACATTGTGCCTTGCAGCATCATGAACGCATTGACGGTTCCGGATATCCTCGTGGATTAACAGGATCCCAAATCCATGAATATGCCAAGTGGCTGGGTGTAGCGGATTCCTACGATGCCATGACCTCCAATAGAGTCTACAAAAAGGCTATGCTGCCACATCAAGCCGTTGAAGCGCTCTATGTTGGTTCCGGTACTTTGTATGAGCAGAAGCATTTAGAGTTATTTAGAGATCGTGTAGCTATTTATCCACTGGGTCTAACGGTGAATCTCAGTACGGGGGAGAGCCGAGTTGTGGTCAAAATAGACCGTAGCGCGCCTCACAGACCCACTGTACGTGTGCTTACGGGTCCTGAAGGAGAGAAAATCATACCGTTTGAACGAGATCTTAGTAAAGCCCTCTCTGTTGTTATTATTGACGTCTCAGAACAAGGTAGTTCTCAGGAAACGCCAAATTGATTATTTATAGCAGCGTGGAGAGAAGATTAGGCTTGTCCGAAGATATTTCGGAAGCCTATTTTTCGTCTCGCTGCTTTTATTTTTTTGAAATGTAAGGCAAGTAAAGACGGTCAGAAAGACATCATAAGTGCAGTTTTTTTGACTAACGTGGTATGATATAGGGTAAGTCATCGTTCTTTCTTCATGATTTTGGGTTAATAATAGGAATAAGATTTAAAGGAGCTAGTACAAATGAATGTTTTAAAACCATTAACATCTTCACCGAGGGAGCTGTCGCCAAGTTACGATCCATGGGATCCAATCACTTCTCTACGTAAGCATGGCCGCCATGTGCTAACGAGTGTGGAATTCACTGTAACCAATTTATGCAATATGCGGTGTGAGCACTGTGCTGTTGGTGATAGTCTAACCTCCAAAGAAGGAGATATGCT
>DOJM01000155.1:14361-18167 GCA_003529225.1 Paenibacillus sp. | reverse complement strand
CCGTTATGAGAAGCTGCTTCCATATCTGGACGTTATGCATATTTCATTTAATTATGTGAACGGTGACGATTTTCATGAAGTCGGTTTTGCGAACAGTGGTCATGCAGTTGCCAAGGAAGCCGCTTACCGGCTATATAATACAATGATTGAGNNAAAGTGAGGATGGTATGTTAATTTCTGCGGAAACTATGATTAATTACCGTACCCACACTAAGCTGCCTGAAATTCATAAGCTGATTCTCGACATGGGAGCAAAACGCCATGAGGTTCATCCGATGTACAATTCGAGCTTTGCTTCCGCTCTGCCAGTGTTATCTTTAAATGAAATGCGGACAGCGATCCATGCTTTACTCGACAAGCGTGATCCGGACGTTTGGATGCTATTCGGCACGCTTCCGTTTTTCGCTTGCAGCTTCCTTGAGGAAGATCAGAAATTGCTAAGTAGAATGCGTGCAGAGAAGAATGTTACGCTTCGTAATGATCCGGATGGCCGGAATCGTGTGAATGTAAATATGTTTACTGGAGATGTTTTCGTTACAGATTTCGCTGATATCGCAGCCTTTGGTAACATAGACAACCAAAAACTGGATGATATATTTATCGATTGGCAGACGAAGCATCCGCTGAACCAGAAGGTGAATTGTTACTGCGATGCAGCAGGTTGTTGCGGACCTAACCTGTTAGTAGCGGATATGTATTATCCGGAAGTTGATTTCAAAACTAGAAAAGCGATCAATCTGTAGAAATGAGGCGTTGTTAAAGTGGCGCATACGGAATTTGAAGTAGGGAGATTAATGCTTAATCTTTTGCTTGTTCTGGTGCTCGTATTATTGAACGGTATTTTTGTAGCAGCGGAGTTCTCATTAGTTAAGGTCAGGCAGTCTCGTCTGACCCAACTGGTCAGTGAAGGTAATAAAATGGCTGGATATGCGCTCAAGGTGAATAAGAGACTGGATTCGTACTTATCTGCCACCCAGTTTGGGATTACACTCGCGTCACTGGGATTAGGTTGGGTTGGTGAGCCGGCCATTTCAGAGCTGTTGGTTGAGCCGTTAATGTATAAAATAGGGATTACCGACGGTACTCTGATATCTACTGTTTCTGTTGTTATCGGATTTTCGATTATTACATTTTTACATATTGTACTTGGGGAGCTTGCGCCGAAATCTCTTGCGATTCAAAGAACAGAAGGATCTGCACTACTGCTCTCGGCACCGCTGATGTTCTTCTATAATCTGTTTATGCCTTTTATCTGGATATTGAATGCATCGGCGAATGCATTGCTTCGTTTGGTGGGTGTTGAGCCTGCGAATGAGAGTGAGGCTGCCCACTCGGAAGAGGAAATTCGTATCCTGATGAATCAAAGTGCTAAGAGTGGTGTCATTGATAAAGATGAGATGAAGCTGATGGATAACATCTTTGAATTCTCAGATTTACTCGCTCGTGAAGTCATGCTGCCTCGGACGGATATGGATGTGCTGTACAGCAATCTTTCGCTCGAAGAAAATATGAAGATCATTACCGAAACGAGACATTCACGTTATCCGGTAGCTTTTGAAGACAAGGACCGTATTATTGGTTTTATTCATATTACCGACCTGCTGTTTGCTCCACCTGAGCAGCAGAATGATCTTACGACGCTGGTTCGACCGATTCTTAACGTGCCGGAATCGATGGAGATCAGCCATACGCTTCGTTTTATGCAGAAGAATAAAGCACAGCTAACACTAGTTGTCGATGAATACGGCGGTACAGCTGGGCTACTGACAGCAGAAGAAATTCTGGAAGAAATCGTAGGCGATCTGCATGACGAATTCGAAGATGAGCGTCCGAGTGTGGAACGCAATGGAGATTATATTTCCGTTGAAGGCCGGGTGCTGATTGAGGATGTCAACGATCTTACAGGTGTTGTGATTGAGGATGATGAGGTGGATTCCATCGGTGGCTGGTTGTTTAAGGAGCTGGAGGGGAATCCAACCAAAGGAAAACGGGTAAAAGTAGAAGGTGTGATATTTGAAGTCGAGGAATCGACAAGATTGCGGATTACTCGAATTAATATCCATCGGGAACACCCTGTTGAGAACGAAGAAAATCCAACAGAACTGGACGGAAATAAAGAATAACCTATTGAAAATTGTAAAGTATTGTTCCGGATGTTCAAGGATATAATGAGCTCCTCCTGCAAGAGCTGTATGGCTCATAAAAGGGGGAGTTTTTTGTGGACACATAAAGGACATAACGATCGACTATGCTAAGGTTTATAAATGGTTTGAAAGCGGGGTCTAGATTGAAAAAGAAGCTTCTTCTCGTTGAGGATGAAATTCGTATTCGTGAACTGGTGTCTGATTATTTCATACAGAATGATTGGGAAGTACTCGAAGCAGATAATGGAAGAGATGCATTGGTTTGGTTTGACTCACTGCTGCCGGATCTGCTGATTTTGGATATCATGATGCCTGCTATGAATGGCTTTGAAGTATGCCGTGAAGTTCGTGGAAAATCAGCGGTGCCTATCATTTTGTTAACCGCTAAGTCCACAGATGATGACAAAATCTACGGGTTTGAATTAGGCGCGGATGATTATGTTACAAAGCCATTTAGTCCAAAAGTGCTGGTAGCCCGTGCAAATGCACTTATGAAGCGGGTTGAAGGCACCCATCAGCCTGAGTCTAGCATCATAAAATTTGGTTCCGCGATGTTTAACACCTTAGCTCATCGGTTAGAGGTAGAAGATGCAGAAGTGGAGCTTACCCCTAAGGAATACGATCTTTTATGGCTTTTAATACGAAATAAAGGGATTGTCATATCAAGGGATACGATCCTTAGTCGGATCTGGGGAATTGAATTTGAAGGAGATTCCAGAGTTGTGGACAGTCATATCAAAAAGCTGTGAAGTAAATTAGGTTATGAATCACGTTTTATTCGTACGGTGATTGGCACAGGGTACATGTTCGAGGAAGAGGCATGAGAAGACGTGGAATTACCTTTAAACTATTTGTAATGACCGTTATCTTTTTCCTTTGCTTCTATGGCATGGTGATTCTAAGCCAGTTGCTGTTGTTTGAAAATTTCTATCAGAAGCAAAAAGAGCACCGCGTGGAGAAACATCTTAAAAGCTTTGCTGCAAGATATATAAGCGAGCCGTGGGGAAGCACTCGAACCTCCCAGGAGCTCGTTCGATTTATGCTGCGGAATAAAACACAAATGGTTATTTTGAAGCTGGATGGAAAAATGAATTCAGAAGATCCATTTCACATAAAGTTAGTCGATGATGATGGAAAGAGTATGGTTGTCTCTTTATCCCTATTCATGAATCAGTACGGAGATGCGCTTAGAGCTGCAAACATAAAAGTAGATGACCGGTTGAGCGTTGAAGGCGAACTTCTGGATGAAGACAGTTCGTCACCCTTTATACTCTACCCCATTAGTATTACAAAAAAAGGGAGTGGAACAATAGGGGAGACGGAAGAGACTGGGACAATTCATGCATCTGGTACTGTTACAGAAATTGTACTGCCTGATATGAAAATATGGAATCCACGCCAGGGAATACTGTTTGAAGCTCTAGAGGAATGGTTTCCTTTGACGCCTGCGCAGACAGACGACTTCAAAAATTTGAAAATGCAGAAGCAAGACTGGATTGCTCCGTGGAGTGGGAGTCGTAATTCTGTGATTATTATGCCCCTTAAACAAAGTACTGGAGAAATTGAACTACTATTCACAGTCACCTCATTACAGGAAGTAAAGGATTCGAACGAGGCGTTGCGTTGGTTCTTTTTATATCTGGGAATAGGCGGCATTGTTCT
>DOJM01000155.1:8723-14295 GCA_003529225.1 Paenibacillus sp. | reverse complement strand
GCAGGACTTTTTTGCCAATGCCTCACATGAATTGAAGACACCGCTCAGTATTATCAAAGGTTTTGCCGAGGGATTAGAAGACGGCGTTAGCGCCGGCAAGCAGGATCACTACATTAAGGTGATTATTGAGGAAGCGGATAAAATGGAGTTTCTTGTTAAAAATATGCTAGATCTAGCGCGGTTGGAGTCGGGCACGATTAAACTTCGGAAAACTTCCTTTATGTTAAGTGAACTGACGGAAAAGGTGACAGACAAGCTGGTTCACTTGCTGAGTGAAAAACATTTGGAGGTCATCATTATTCCTGCAAACGAATTACCGATATATGCGGATGCGAACTGGATCGAACAAGTTATGCTGAATTTTATGACCAATGCTATCAGGCATTCGGAAGAAAGAAGTTCCATCACCGTCAATATTGAGAGTCATGCTAAGACTATTGTATTCACTATACAAAATATAGGAGAATCAATCCCTGAGGATCAACTGGAGCAAATTTGGGAAAGGTTCTATCGGTCTGAGCCATCCCGCAGTCGAATGACAGGCGGTACGGGTCTGGGGCTTTCCATTGCGAAGCGAATACTTGATATGCACGCTTGTCTTTATACAGTGAAAAATACAGAGAACGGCGTTAGCTTTACTGTGATCTTTGAAGGTTAAACGGATCAACAAAAATACTATAATTAAAGAGGTGAAATCGTATGAAATTGAACTGGTTGCCTTCAATGTGTACACTTGCAAACTTGGGACTCGGATCACTATCCTTGTATTTTACGATTCAAGAGCGATATAGCCTGGCTTTATTAATGATATTTCTAGCGGCAATATGCGATGTACTGGATGGATTACTGGCAAGAATATTGAAATGTACCAGTGAATTCGGTAAACAATTGGACTCATTGGCGGATATTATATCATTTGGTTTAGCGCCAACCTTCCTTATCCTGTTGTATAAGTTAGAAGATGCTCACTGGATTGGACCTGCAGTTTCGGTTTTCTTTTTGATTTGTGGTGCACTTCGTTTGGCCAGATTTAATCTGTCGGCGCCTTCCAAAGGATTCGTGGGGATGCCCATTACTGCTGCTGGAGTCATTCTGTCGATGATTTCTTTACTAGATGAACGCATGAAACCAGAAATGGTCATCGTATTAATGGCAATACTATCCATAATGATGGTCAGTCGTATCCCATTTCCATCCCTTAAAAAATCCTTCAACAGGAAGTGATATACCCATGCCTTGGATTATAGAGATCATTTCGCAGTACGGATATTTTGCCATATTTGCCCTTATGGCACTTGGAATTATCGGACTTCCTATACCTGATGAGGTGTTAATGCTGTTTGTAGGTTATTTATCCTCCCTTATGGTTTTAGACTTTTCACTTTCGGTATTGGTTTGTTTCATGGGATCTATCACAGGAATGCTTATCAGCTATACCATTGGTTTTAGACTAGGGCAACCTGTGGTAGAAAAATTCGGCAAGTGGGTTGGCCTTACACCCAAGCGTTTTGCCAGTATGAAAAGATGGTTTTTGCGGTTCGGCAACTGGGCCATTTTCATTGCCTATTTTATTCCCGGTCTGAGGCATGTATCAAGCTATATCTCTGGAATCAGTGCTATGTCTTTCAAAAAATATCTACTCATAACGACTGCAGGAGCGCTAACTTGGTCACTCCTTTTTGTTTCCATCGGCTTTTTTGTGGGGGCTAAGTTTTCCTTTTTATAGCCAATGGGTGATAGGCATTATTAAACGCAATCGAATGGGGCAAGATCAATGAAGGTATTCAAGCGATTCTATGCGAATATAACCACCAGACGCTTTTTTATTCTCGCACTTATCGGGTTGCTGCTGTACAGTATTCGAGGGATGCTTAATCTTGTGTTGCTGACGTTTTTGATTGCTTTTGTCATGAACAGCGTTCAGACATTGCTTAGTAAACGAATTGGTAAATTTATTAAGGTTAACAGTAAGGTGATTATTGTTATTTTATACCTCGCTTTTATTGTAGTGATTGTACTGGCCCTTGCTAAATTTCTCCCTAAATTATTGGAACAGATTAAGCAATTAACCATCTTCCTTACCAATCTCAAATCAGAAGATCTCCCGCAGAACAAGATTACATTGTATTTGTATGATATGCTCAGAGACCTTAACTATCAGTCCTACATCAAAAGAGGCATCGATTATATGCTGAAGGTTAGCAACTGGAGTGCGACTTTTATAGTATCAACTTTTTTNNTCACTTCTAGAATGAGGGAGAGCAGGCTTGCCTGGTTTTATATAGAACTGGAGTATTTCAGCCAAAAATTCATTGTTTCCTTTGGGAAAGTCATTGAAGCGCAAATTCTCATTGCCATGTTCAACACTTGTCTTACTGTTATTGGTTTGTGGCTGCTTAACTTCCCATATTTATTTGCCCTGTCGATCTTGATTTTTCTGCTCAGTCTCATTCCAGTCGTTGGTTTTTTGATTTCGCTCATTCCGCTCTTAATCATCGGCTACAACATCGGCGGTCTGACAACAGTCACTTATGTGCTGGCGATTATTGCGGTATTGCATTTTATCGAAGGCTATTTCTTGAATCCCAAGTTGATGTCCACAAAAATGAATTTGCCGATGTTCTACACCTTCATCGTGTTGTTGTTCTCTGAGCATTATATAGGTGTCTGGGGACTTATTCTTGGTATTCCTATTTTTGTATTTATGTTGGATATCCTTGNNCCAAGTTATAAGCTGTTTTCGGTACTTTTCCGAAGGCAGCTTATTTGCCGTGCAATTGCATGAAAATCTTTCTCCAGTGCTTTTTTTATAAATAACGTTTTATATTGTGTCCTTCTGTCATAAGTTAGCTAAGGAAGTAATGTTCAGAGTTTTTAAAGAAGGAACAGGAACAAAGGAGGTACAAAAAGATGGAATCACAGTTACGGAGGTACACCCCTTTTAGGGGCCCGTTTGATCCATGCCCACCGGTGCCGTTCAAGACGTATGTAGTTCCACCCAATCAATTTATCACCTTTCAGCCACCCGATTTACCGCAGTTTAGTTTGCAGGAGGCTCTGAAGTATGGAACGCTCTGGCCAGCACTGTTCAGCCCGTATGAATCTAAGTGCAAAGGAGGAGGAAAGTAGACTATGGAGGCAAACCCTTGCGATCAACGATATTATGAAATGCTTGAACAGCTGCAGACTCTTGATTTTGCGTTGGTGGAGTTGAACTTATATCTGAATACTCATCCCGATGATCTAAGAAGTATTGAACAATTTAATCAGCTGACTCAGGAACGTACCAAGCTCGCGAATCAATTTCAGGAATTATACGGTCCGCTTCAGAACTTTGGTCGCGCTTATTCGAAATGTCCGTGGGAATGGAACCAGACTCCTTGGCCTTGGCAAGTATAAGAAGTGTGGACTGTAAGGAACTAAGTTTCTAGAGGAGGGGAAGTTCCCGAATGTGGATATATGAGAAGAAGCTGCAATATCCGGTACGGGTCGGTAAATGTGATATCCGGATGGCGCGTTATTTAAGTGAGCAATACGGAGGAGCGGATGGTGAGCTCGCTGCAGCCCTGCGCTATATGAATCAAAGATACACGATTCCGGATAAAGTTATTGGTGTTTTGAATGATATTTCTACAGAAGAATTCGCCCACCTCGAGATGATTGCAACGATGATCTATAAGCTGACAAAGGACGCGTCGGTATGCGAATTAGAGGAAGCGGGATTAGGCCCTCATTTTGCAGCGCATGACCACGCCTTGTTCTACAATAATGCCTCAGGCGTACCGTATACAACGGCTTATATTCAAGCTAAGGGTGACCCACTTGCTGATCTATATGAGGACATTGCGGCTGAGGAAAAGGCCCGGGCTACATACCAGTGGCTGATTGATATGACGGATGATGGGTTTAAGGAAGCGGTACAGATTATTATTGATGATCGGAATCAGAACTCAATCCCTTGGCATTATATAGAATAAAAAAGTCTGCATGTACTTAGGAGTATAAGGACAACCTATTGAAGTGTGAGTAAAATCCAGAAGGTGATCTTATATCTTCTTTACAAAAAGGACTGAATTCTTTGAACCAAGCTTCTGATAATTCGAAAAATGAAAAGAAATTAAAGTGGTGGCAGTTAAGCTTATTAGGCGTTGCAGGTACAATTGGAACCGGGTATTTCTTAGGTTCAGGATTAGCGATTTCTATAGGCGGTCCTGCAGTGCTGATCGCTTACATCTTAGCTGCTATTGGTACGTATATAGTTTTTGATGCTCTTTCACGTATGACGGCAGAACAACCAGAGCAAGGATCTTTTCGTTCCTATGCAAAAAAAGCGTTTGGCAGCTGGGCGGGTTTCTGCAGTGGCTGGGTTTATTGGTTCTCAGAGTTGTTAATCATGGGTAGTCAACTAACTGCTTTATCTATTTTTTCGCGCTTTTGGTTCCCAGCGGTACCTATGTGGATTTTTGCTGCTGGGTTTGCTTTATTGGGCCTTGTCATCGTCTTTTTTGGGAATAAGGGGTTTGACCGAGTTGAGAATGTGTTGGCTGTAATAAAAATAGCTGCTATTCTCATGTTCTTAATCATTGCGACTGCTCTATTAGCTGGTTGGATAGATGGAGGTAAGTATACACCTAAGGTTCCATTAAACTACTCTGCATTGTTTCCTAAAGGAGGAGTGGGGTTGTGGTCTGCCTTTCTATTCNNATAGACTACAAAAGCCGGAGGATGCACCAAAGGCAGGAAAGGTTATGCTAATTGCGCTGGTAATAGTATATATTTTGTCTATTGGTCTAGCTGTAATCATGGTGCCCTTTAGTGCGTTTAACTCGAAAGAAAGTCCATTTGTTCTGGCACTAAGTAGCGATCACTTAGCTTTCGTGCCTCATCTTTTTAATGGAGTGTTAATTGTCGCTGGTTTCTCAACAATGACTGCGTCTCTCTACGCTGTAACTTCAATGATGATTACCCTGGCTCAAGAGGGAGACGCGCCAAAAATATTTTCTCGGAAGTGGAAGGATAAATATCCTTTTTATGCTCTTACTTTGATCACTGTAGGGATTACGGCGGCAGTGGTGATGTCACTATTATTGCCTGGAAAAGTGTATGAGTATATCACAACTGCAGCCGGGTTAATGCTGCTGTATAATTGGTCGTTTATCCTGCTGTCTTCTGGAAAGCTGTTAAAAGGCAGTCGATTTAGCACGGTTAAACGTTGGATAGGATTGCTACTCATTGGGCTCGCGGTCACAGGTACTCTTTTTCATTCACTCAGCCGTCCAGGGTTATATATTAGTCTGATGCTTGTCACTCTGATCGCTATTTGTGATTGGATCGTGACACGTGTTCGTAAGAAACGTACCGTTGATACGGATAAGGAACCGAGTAAAGGGAATTTATTGTTAGAAATTCAGGGACTAATAGATTATTCAAAGGATCCGATAAAAATTATTCGGCCGAAAAAAAACAAAACTTAATGAAAAAACAATAGCCTAGCGGCTTGTACACCAAAATAAAGCCCAAAACCAACAAGCGAAAGGCCGGACAGCACGGAGATCGATTTTAAAACACTGGT
>DOJM01000155.1:0-8683 GCA_003529225.1 Paenibacillus sp. | reverse complement strand
ACTGGTTGTGAGGACTTTACGGAACATGCTTGAAGCGGCCGCCATAGATACATCCCAGAGCAAAATTCCAAGTACAATAGCTCCGCTATAAATCAACAACTGCTGCATCGGATACTCCATGGCCGCTTTGGCCAAAATGGACCCGTATATCCCTAGCCAAAATAATATGGAAAGCGGATTGAATAAAGACATCAGTAAACCGGACCAATAAGACTTCGTTAAGGATGAATCATTGCTTCTCATACCGGGTTCAGAAATCACACCAGCATTTTTAATGCTCTCTATGCCCGTATACACCAGCACAAAGAAACCGAATAACCACAAGAATGCTTTAATAAAAGGGGATTCGAGCAGATGGATTACCCCAAAGTAAACTAATAACATGAAAATGATATCTGCACTTATGGCTCCAAGCCCCACCATCCAAGCATGCCAGAAGCCCTTGCGGATTCCTTTGTCCAATTGAGCAGCATTAATGGGACCAATAGGTGCGGACAGCGAAAGACCAAGAAATATATATCCAATAAAAGTATTGATAGCATTCCCTCCTCTCTAATATTTGTCTGTAATACTAGCCTATTCAAAATAAACAATTTGTAGGACAACCAAAAAGGCCTCCGATTTATCGAAGGCCTTTTCAGGGTACATTCAACTAAAGAGAAATGGCTTTATTCGGTGNNTGTTGTAGCTGTTTCAATGATTCCAATCGCATAGCTGTAAAATAGAAGCTCCGCACCAGCAACGGAACGGAGCTAAACACATTTAAGACTTATTCAGACTCTGGTCTTTTTACCTGAAGTGGTGGAGGAATTAACCACCCTTTTTTCTTGCTCAAATTGAGAATTTTAACGCCTATGGCAGCTTTAGTTAGGTGATATTTTGCAAATAATGCACCGATATCTTCTCTGATAGAAAGACCCATAACCTGGCTACAAGCTACCAATCCTGTAGCAGTGTCAGCAGCAATTTTAGCAGCAATCTCGGGATCTGTGAATCGTGCACCTACAGGAATATCTTCAAGCTTGACTTCGGGTCTATTCGGCATCGCTGGTACGGAAGCAATCCCGTTATCTGCCAGCAGCGTATCACACTCACTAACTTCAAGCTCGGCTTGATCAATTAATGTACCTAATACTTTTTTGAGGTCATTATCGCCGGCATGATACAAGTAAGCTCGGTAGCACGAAAGGGCACCCTTTGCTACCATCGAAGCTTGCCATACACTAAAGATCTCTCCATAATGCATCGGTTCATCCTTGGGGTTGCCACCTAAAATTCCTGTCATAAGAAAACTCCTTTATATTTAAATTTAAACGTATGTAGTATGCCCATAAATGTTCAGATGTTGCGGTCGTCTGCTTCAAAAAATATGAGTTATCCCAAAGCTAAAAAAATTATGCAGAAACCTGCTCAGCTGAATAAAATGATATAATTAAGAAACGTGGTTAATGGCAGAGATGATCAGATTGTTGATCAGCGAAGGAGAGAGAGATTTGAAGAATAACATTATCGAATACTGTTTGAAGAAGAAAGGAGCGACTCAGGAGTACCCTTTTGGACCCACTCCATTGGTCGTCAAAGTTGCTGATAAAATGTTCGCACTTATTTTTGAAGAAAAAGGGATGGCTCTTCGCTTAAACTTAAAATGTGACCCTATTATTGCTGAAAACCTAAGAGAGCAGCATGATTGCGTTCGACCAGGCTTTCATATGAATAAAAAGCACTGGAATTCAATTATGATCGATGGTTCCTTGCCAGAGTCGGATGTCTTTGACATGATAGACCATTCCTACGATATGGTTGTCAAAAAGCTTCCTAAAAGCCTCCGGGAAGCTATTGTGGAAATGAATTAAATGAATAATCAAATGAAGGATCGTTTTGCCAACCAAAGTATACCCAAGCTTATTTTCTTATTGGCTANNTTATAGCTCAGCTAATCAATGCCATGTACAGTGTAGTTGACCGGATGTTCCTCGGAAGAATGGAGGAGGGGGGAACGCTAGCCTTATCCGCTATAGGGATATCTTTTCCGATCATTATGTTGATTTCAGCTTTTGCAGCTCTAATCGGAGCTGGTGGGGCACCCCTAGCTTCCATTAAGATGGGCGAAGGAGAACATAAAAAAGCAGAACAGTTACTGGGAAGTTGTTTTACTATGCTGCTAATGGCATCCGTAATCCTAACCGCTTTGTTTCTTATCTTTAAGTCGCCGTTCTTAACGTTATTCGGGGCGAGTCACGATACATTGCCGCTGGCCAACGATTTTTTAAGCATTTACCTTCTAGGAACTGTGGCGGTGCTCATTTCTTTAGGATTGAATCCATTCATTGCAGCACAAGGATACGCCAAAACAGCCATGCTCACGGTATGCATTGGAGCTGTTGTGAATATCATCCTTGACGCCATTTTTATTTTTGAGATGAATATGGGAATTAAGGGTGCAGCGTTGGCAACTGTAATTGCCCAATTTATTTCGGCTATTTGGGTATTGGGGTTCTTAATCTCTAAACGCGCTCCTCTGCGCTTGCGTCTATCGAATATGCGCATTAAACCTAAAGAAGCTGTAAGTGTACTTGCATTGGGGCTTTCCCCGTTTATTATGATGTCGACCGAAAGTTTAATTCAAATCGTATTTAACACGTCCTTAGCTAAATTTGGAGGCGATATGTACGTTGCTGCCATGGGGATTATGGGCACGCTGATGCAAATCTTTGGGACGTTGTTATCTGGTTTTGCGCAAGGGGCACAGCCTATTATTAGCTATAATTATGGAGCTCGCGATTTCGCACGTGTAAAATCCNNTTTTTGCGCAGCTTTCGGATTGTCGATGTGGGGCGTGGCCCTTTTTGTTCCGAAGCTGCCCATAATCATTTTTACCAATAATCCTGAGCTTGTGGCTCTGACGGCTAGATTAATGAAGATATTTTTCCTTGGCACTTGTATTTTTGGTATTCAATTGGCTTTTCAACAAGTATTTATTGCTTTGGGACAAGCACGGGTTTCTATTTTTATCGCGATCTTGCGTAAGATTATTTTGCTTATTCCATTGGTCCTTTTGCTCCCGACATTTATTAGCCCGAAAACAGATGCAGTGATTATTGCTGAACCTATTGCTGATTTTTGTGCGGCACTGACTTGCTGTGTTTTATTTGGACTCACGATAAAGAAGCTTTTTAAAGATAGATATGATAAAGCTGGAATGTTGTGAAAATGCCCGCAATGATGAATAGAAGTCGGTGTTCTGAGGATGAAACTAAAGATTAAGGTTCTTGTTAGCTTCGGCTATCAAGAACCTTTTTATTTTTGATGCATGAATTCATGAGTTAATCCACCTAAAATAATACTGTTTATACTAATTTATTCATACTGTTTCCAAATAATAGTATTGATAAAATGTAATCAAGAAACATTTTAAATACTAAGGGGAACTTTCCGTAATGAGAACAAAATCCTTAACCTCCACTTGGACCAGCATTGGCTATGTCCTCTACACATCCTGGACTAACAGTAGACGTTCCATTATGTATTACTCTACTGTAACGCTTCTATCGGCTATACAGCCCTTCCTTTTGATCCTATTTCCAAAATTTATTATAGATGAATTGACCGGACAGCAAAGACCTCAGCAGTTTATCTTCCTAATTTCACTGATGTTTTTATTACTGACTATCACTAGCTATTTTACAGGATATCTACAAAATTTGGGTTTAACTCAATTAATGAAAGTTGTGTTTACACAGATCCACGCTCACACTGCGCAAAATATGAATGTTGATTTCAAAAATACAGAAGATGCCATCTATCTTAATCAGATGGAGCAGGCCAAGCGTTCCCTACAAAGTGTGCAGAATGGATTTCAGGGACTATTTCATACATTTTTTGCATGTCTGGCTGGATTTCTTGCTTTTGCGGGTTATATAACTGTAATTGGAGGATTAAGTTTTGGTGTAATTGTTTTTCTAATTGTAAGTATTGGGTGTTCTTATGTGTTCTCCCTCCGTGCTAAACGTTATGAGTATGAACATGAAGAACAGCTTTCGGAATTGGAGAGGAAGAGAAAGTATTATGCGGATATTATGCAAGACTTTACTTTTGGTAAGGAAATTCGGATTAATTCCTTTAACAATACATTGGTGTCCCTATACCATTCAAGTGTTCAAACTAGACAGAAAATTCAGTCCTCTATCAGCAGCTTTTATTTTCAGAGTGAAATAATAGATATTTTGATCCGGTTATTCCGTGAGGGAATTGTATATGGTTATTTGGCGTATCTTTACCTTCATCAGAGGATAACTATAGGTGATTTTGTGATGTACACAACTGCTGTCGCTGGATTTTCTGGCGTTCTTCAGGGATTTATGAAAGATTTAGCCCATCTGCGCACACAGAATTTATACATAGAGGAACTCCGTAACTTTTTAGAGATACCGCAAGATAAGCAGGGGGAAGGAGCTATGCTTGCACTCCCAACAGGTCCTTATTCGATAGAATTTAAAGAAGTTTCCTTTACTTATCCTGGTAATAGCCAGCCTGTGTTTAATAAAATATCCTTCATCATACCTCCGCATCAACGACTTGCTATTGTGGGTCATAATGGTGCTGGCAAGACAACGCTTATCAAATTGTTATGCAGGTTGTATGAACCCGATAGTGGAGAGATTACGCTGAATGGAATCAATATCAAACAGTTTGCTAAAACGGATTATTGGAGATTATTTTCTACGGTTTTTCAAGAAATTCGCGTACTCGCTTTCTCACTAGCAGAGAATATTTCTCTAAAAGAGCATAGAGAGTCTGATGCTTTAAGAATTCATGACAGTCTTGTAAAAGCGGGACTAAGCGAAAAAGTCGCCTCTTTGAAATCAGGCATTCTCACCCCAATGCAAAAGTTTTTGGATGATCAAGGTGTTGAGTTCTCTGGAGGGGAAAACCAAAGAATGATGTTGGCAAGGGCGCTTTATAAGAATGGAGAATTGATTATTTTGGATGAGCCGACTGCAGCAGTTGATGCAATTGCCGAATTCAACCTGTATACAAGATTTAATGAAATGATCGGAGAGAGAACAGCATTATATATTTCCCATCGGTTGTCCAGCACACGGTTCTGTGACCAGATATTGTATATGGAGCAAGGAGAAATTTCCGAAGCCGGTTCTCACAGCGAATTGATGGAACGCAGAGGAAAATACAATCAAATGTATCAGATTCAAGCACAATATTATAAGGGGAGTGAAGCCTAGCTTATGAATCCATTCCCTGCACTGAAAAAGGATTGGCATGTGACCCTTTACTTTTGGAAGCTGGTACATTCCATGTCTAAATCGTACATCCCGCTAATGGTGGGTTCATCATTATGCAACGCAATCTTCCCGTTTATAAACATCATCCTTCCCAAATATTTGATTGATGAATTGATGGGAGCCGGCCGCGAAATGAATATTATTCTCTGGATAGGGATTTTAGTGGCAGGTAATGCTGTCTTGGGGTTACTTCAGAGTTACCTGAATAAACAAATTGAACTTTCCAATGTATTGGTCATGGATAGTTTAGAGCTACATGTTGGAAATCATATTATGAATCTGGATTTTGAGAGTTTAGAGAATTCCAAAGTGCTAGATCTTAAAGAACAGGCGCTTGCTCCCATTCGTCAGCAGGATGTTATACATAAAATGTTAGTTAGTATGAAGACTTTACTGCAAACAATGCTCTCCCTTTTGGGATTAACAGCCTTGGTCTCTACTTTAAACGTTGGTATCATCGTGGTAATTATTGGGATGATTGTACTTAATACCTTTATCTTTAGAAAGTCGCAACAAGCTCAATTCAATTTTCATAAATTATTAGTTCCTCTGAACCGGAAATTTGGTTATTATTCCAAACTGGCTGTTGATTTTTCCATGGCTAAAGATGTCCGTTTGTTTGGGATGGCTCCTTATTTGCTAAATAAAATGGATACTTACCATAATGAAAGTGTTCGTGGTTTTGGAGGGCTGTACGAAAAAGTGGGGAGATATAAGGGACTGACCAGTGTTAATCTTCAATTGCAAATGGTCATTATCTACGCCTACATGATTGTGAAAGTAGTTACAGGTAAAATTCAAATGGGTGGTTTTGTTATGTATATTTCTGCTGCCAATAGCTTTTCTGCACAAGTTTCGTTAGCAATGAATGCCTATGTAGAANNGAATTTCGACAAATGTGTAAATACATTGAGGTGTTTAGAGAATTTGAGAGTCTAAGACCAACAATGAAAAGCGGAGAAGAGCGTCTTGAGAAACTCATGAATATTGAGATTGAATTTTGTAATGTGTCTTTTAAATATACGGGAAATGAGAGCTATTCCATAAAAAATGTGTCAATGACTATAAAAAATGGAGAAAAGTTAGCTATAGTAGGCCAAAATGGCGCAGGTAAAACGACTTTTATTAAACTGCTTTGCCGATTGTATGAACCTGATCAAGGAGAGATTCTTCNNATTATCGATACGATGAATATATGAAAATCTTAGGTGTTGTGTTTCAGGATTATAAATTATTTTCATTTTCTATCAAAGACAACTTATGCGCGAAGGATAGCGAAACATCGGATAAGGAAATGGAAGAAGTGCTTAATCAAGTAGGATTGGAAGCAAAAATGAAATATTTAGAAAGAGGACTAGATACACAAGTATTTAAAATCTTTGATGAAAGAGGCACAGACTTTTCGGGTGGTGAAAGTCAGAAGATAGCAATTGCTAGAGCTATACTCAAAAAGTCACCTATTCTTATTCTAGACGAGCCTACAGCTGCGTTAGACCCTTATGCGGAGTTTGAGATGTACAATAACTTCAATCTTTTGGCAGCAAATAAAACCGTTATTTATATCTCACATCGGTTATCTGCTTGTAAATTCTGTGATAAAATAGCGCTTTTTAACAATGGTGAATTGCACGAATACGGTCCACATGATCAATTGTTGAAAGATCAGCAGGAGTACAGCACGATGTGGAAAGCGCAAGCGCAATATTATCAATAGGTTATTGATGATCGGAATCAGAAGCGGGAGTTCTGAAAAGTATATTTCAAACATAAGCCAGCAAGCTTCCCTCAGGAGCTTGCCGGCTTAGTTCGTGACTTACATATATTGAGACTGGGATGCCCAATTACTTAGCTTACTCTATTCTTTATAGCAGCGAACTGCTGGTTTAGCTCAGAGTAGTTAAGTTCAGCAGTGTGGTTCAAGTTCATATCAGCGATGGACAAATTCTCCTGTAAGGAGATATATACAGCGAACATACCTGCCGCTTTGATCGCTTCTACCCCGGCGACTGCGTCTTCGACCCCGACGCAGAATTGCGGATCTACAACAAGCGCATCGGCGGCGGTCAGGAACACTTCCGGGNNTTGGCGGCATCTACAATAACTCCGAAGTCTTTCTCCATACCTAGAAGGCGGATAACTGTAAAGGCATTTTTGCTAGCGGAGGCAATGCCAGTCTTCACTCCGTGGGCCTTCAGCTCGGCGAGCAATTCAGAAATACCAGGCAGCACATCGGCCGGGGTTACCTGCTGAATAAGTTGCTGATAAAACTCATTTTTTCGGGTCGCCATCTCCTCCATCTCTTCGGGAGAGTAGGTGTGCGGAGTTGTCGCTTGTCCAAGCAGTAACTCCAGTGAGGCTATGCGTGATACACCTTTGAGGTTCTCATTGAACTCTCGGGTGAACGGGAGGCTGAGCTCATTCGCAATCATGCCCCAAGCCTGATAATGATATTCTGCGGTATCGGTAATAACGCCGTCTAGATCAAAGATTACGGCTTGAATTTGAGAAGTTGCATTCATTGTGTTTCGCTCCTTATGAATTAGGCTTGCAGCGCCTGAGTTAACGGCTTCTCGTTGCCCAGAGTTACCGATTGGCCGTAGAGCGTAAGTTCAAGGGCTTCACCCTCTAGTAATTCAAGCTCCACACCTTCCTCGCGAATGGTTACAGCAATGAGACGGCCGCGGAAGGTGAGGCGGAAGTTATATTTCTGCCAGCCCGCAGGTAGGGACGGAGCGAGCGACAGGCCATTTTCTTTGAGACGTGTTCCGGCAAAACCGTACACAATGGCCATCCACGTTCCTCCCATATTGGCGAGATGTAATCCGTCTTTAGTGTTTCCGTGCGTATTGTCGAGATCGAGCCGCGCCGTCTCTATAAAATAGTTATACGCTTTGTCCTTATACCCGATTTTCGAAGCCATAATGCTGAATATGCAAGAGGACAAAGAGGAATCATGGGTAGTGATTTGTTCATAATAATCGTACGATTTGTGAATAGTTTCTTGCGACTGCTCGTCTTCCAGCAAGTAATGAGCGAGTACAGTATCGGCTTGCTTGCAGACCTGATAACGGTACAGCGTGAGTGGATGNNTGGTAATGCAACAACAGCGGGTGTTTCTCCGGTGGTGTATTCTCGAAATCCCAGACCGCTTTGCGTAAAAAAGTATCATCCTGCGGATTAATGCCCAGCTTCTCGTCGTAAGGAAGCAGCATGGCATTCGCCGCCTTCAGCCAGCTATCTGCTTCTGGTCCAGTCACATGCAGGCGTACACACAAAGCTTGGAATGCTTCCTCGTCATACTCTTGAAGCCGCGCAAAACTGCGTGCGGCCCATTTTAAATTATGTTTGGCCATTACATTGGTGTAATAGTTGTTGTTCACAAG
>DOJM01000328.1 GCA_003529225.1 Paenibacillus sp. | reverse complement strand
ATAATATATTGTGACTGGTATGTCATATCTATTGTATCTTGTAATTTACACATTAGAAGGGAGGAAGAAAATGATGCAACAAGAAGAAAAAATACAGGAGCTGGAGCGGCGAATTAAGGTATTAGAGAATCATACTAATCCGAAGCTACCAGGTCTGAGAATCTTATGGTTTATTATTTGGGGGTTCGTGGGCATATTCCTCATTCTAATTCTTATTGGTGTGATTCAGTTTGTATCCGCATAATAGAGAGCTTACTATTACAAATAAGGCAGCAATTTAACTACCGATAGGTTAACCCGCGTAGGTAAAGAATTTGCCTGGGTATACTATACTTGCTGCCTTTTTATTATGAACTTGCACAAATCATCTTCAGTCGTCTTTGGGTTCTTGCAATAAAATGGAGAAGGTCCCTGTTTCATGATNNCGTTATAATCTGGATGAGTCATCAATAATTCAATTACTTTAATGGCTTCCATATCGATCCCCCTTGCGAGAAATTCCACCATAATTAATGGTCCTTCATTGCGACTCCCCTTATTATCTCCGCAGTCATTATTGAATATGTGTTAATCGTTCTTCGTTTCTTCCCATCACGGCCAATAATTGCCCCTGAAAAACACGTCTTTGAATTTGATCAATCCGCTGTAAAGCCAGCTCGCTTGGCACTTGAAATTCTGCTGCAAGATAGCTGATTGCATCTTCCCGTTGCTCAGGCAATGTCATGCGGGAGATCATGGAGTAGGGCATAGCTGCATAAAGAATAAATCGCTCAGATTCATCCTCCTGTGCCCGCGTGAAATGTTCTGGCATCAATATTTGATCAGTACCATGGCGGAGCAGGTGACAAAGCTCATGGAGAAACTCTAGCCGCTGCAGACTGGCTGGAAGCCGGTTGTCAATAAACATGGTGTACATCCCCGCTGATGCTTCGATGCTCTTGCTTCTTACATCCAAATAATGAACCCAAATATTAAGCCGTTCTGCAATATAAGCAATCGAAATTTGCGAAGGCTGAGTAAGGTTCAGACGCTTGTATAAATCTTCTGTCCACTTCTCCAGCGCAGTCATTTGATAATAGGATTTCATGTTATTCATATCATTCACCTCATTCAGAATCAGTTATAGGATCGTATGTTCGCATAAATGAGCAAAAGAAAAGCCCGAAGGCTATGTAAAGTAAAAAACATAAGGACACATAAGAACGAGTGTTCTCGTGTGTCCTTAGCATAAAGCAATTAAACACTAATATCAAGTGTTTTTCCTAAATTCGGAGCAACGCTTTTGCCCAGCATTTCCACCATCGTTTGACTCTGGGTTTCAGCCTGATTTTTTGCAATATTCATGACTTGTATTCCTACATTTTGAGCTAAGGATGCCTGGCTCATTGCCATTGATAATGCGGCTATATCCATATTGCACCTNNGTATATCCTGTTTATCGACAGTGCCTACCTAATTCATTAGGTGAATAGCATTTGTTTGCCAATTCGCCCAAACAGCTTATCTCCTTTTTACATATCTTGTGCTGTAGTCATTAATCATTAGGAGGAATTAATTATGGGAATGGAACATTGTGGTTGTAACGTAGGTCCTGTAGTAAGCCCAGTAAATGTAGGTCCGGTGTGTAGTCCTTTTACTTCAACAGGAGCTATTCTGGTACTCTTCATCTTGCTGGTTATCATCACTAAAGCTTGCTTATTCTAAGCTAGCTGATGCACATTGTAGCCCCATCCGGTATACCGGATGGGGCTATTCTTTTGAAGCACTGTTCACGTTAGCTTATTATTTGAACATAAATTCTACGCGGGTTCCATCCGCAAAATCTTCTAACTGATTGCCAACCCAGCTTCCTGCACCGCGGTTATCTTTTGGGGTTATGTATTCAATGTCGGCCCCTTTGCCGCCTTCCTTACACATGGCCATGGGCCATTCATCGCGGTCGTAGCCTTTTTTGGTGGGGATCCCTTTTAAGGATTCTTTGCGGTTGTCTTCAGCCTGCTCACGGTTAATCGTGCACGTCGCGGACTCCCCTTTAGCAATCGCGTCCTGAATGTGCTTAGCGGTCTCAGGATAACGATCTGATGGGAAGATCAGCTGAACAACTTCTGAATCAGATGTGGACGAGGGGGCTGCCGGATCTCCGTTCTGTTCATACCAGTAACCGCCCAAAGCAAGTAACACNNTTTTCAAATCTGCTCCTCCTTTTTTAGAACTTAAAATAGTATATCTTATATCATAATGCAGTGCGATTTAATATACTTAGGAAAAATAAGAGGAGGACGGAATTGGATATGGAGTATTTGATTACGATTGAAGATCAGACGCTTATAGCCTCTGCTGAAGATATTATTACTAGACGCTATGAATGGGGAAGACACCATGTAGGGGCGGCGCTCCGTACTAAGACGGGGGAAATCTTTACAGCGGTACATGTAGAAGCTAGTATGGGACGAATTACAGTCTGTGCAGAAGCGATGGTGATTGGAAAAGCGATATCCGAAGGCTACAAGGAATTTGATACGATTGTTGCGGTAAGGCATTCTGATCCGGACAGCGAGGAAAGAGAAATTAAAGTAGTTTCTCCCTGCGGGATGTGCCGTGAGTTAATTGCTGATTACGGGAAGGATTGCAAAGTTATTGTATCCGAGGACGGCCGGTTAGCTAAATATGATATTTCTGAATTACTACCGCTGAGATATACAAGGTAAATTGGAGATATAGTCAGGAGCCGCCGGGCTCCTTTTTTTATTGAGCCGTGAATTTATTCAGCAGTTCCTTACACTGTCCTAAATTAATTTACAACTTCATGTCCATTCGCTGAGTTCATGTCACTATTGTCCCCATACTATAACTTAAAAAAGTTAAAAGGATGTGAGAGTGGATGGAACAGCGCAACCTTCGAAATATGGTTGATTCGGCATCGAGGTTTGTGAGCGATGTTCAGTGGCAAATCGCGTATCGTAAATTGCAAATGGCTCCGGCGGATTCAGAAACGGTATCTTCTGCCCAGAAATTGTTGAATACCCTTTATTTTCTGCAAGGCAAAGGATGGATTAGTGGACAACATGATTATTTGGAGAGCGCGGATGAGTTCAACGGGAAACTGAAAAATACTAGCGGGCAATATGCTGCCCTTCACGGCTATGAGCTAGGAGCGATCAATAATCAGACGGCGGCACAAATAGACAATCAGCGGGATTGGGTCGTTAGCAGCGCTATTCGCTGGTATAAAGCCGGTGGAATCGTAACGATTAGCTATCATGCTCAGCTGCCAGGGACAGCGCCTGCTTGGACTAATGTATCTACGAGCATAAGCAACGCTGATTTTGACAAATATTTAACTCCGGGTACCACTCAGTACAACGTACTGATCGCTGATCTGGATAAGATAGCTCTTTCTTTAAAAAAACTAAATGACGCAGGTGTTCCTGTGCTCTGGCGGCCGTATCATGAAATGAATGGCGGATGGTTCTGGTGGGGGAAGAAGAGCAACTACGTGGGACTGTGGAACCTTATGTTTGACCGTTTCACGAGCTATCATAAGCTGCATAATTTATTGTGGGTCTGGAGCCCAAACGCCAAAAATCAGGGGTGTGATGAGCCTGCGGAATACTATCCAAGCGGTGACAAAGTAGATGTGCTGGCACTAGATATCTATGATGGGGATTTTAAGGGGAGTCACTATGATAGTCTATGGGATCTGGGTCGTGGAAAAGTGATTGCGATTGGAGAAAATGGAGAGCTACCGTCCCCTGCACTACTATCTAAATCACAGCCCAAATGGTCTTATCAGATGACCTGGGGCAAGCTTCTTTATGAGAAGAATAGCGATGCGGTAATTAGAGCCTTTATGAACGACAGCTTTGTATTCACACGGGAAGAGTATGCTGCTGAGGCGGCAATTGTAGCCGCTAAGGGAGATAGTGTGCTGCAGAGTGGACTCTGGGGGCAATATTACAATAACATGACTCTTAGCGGCGCACCTGCGCTGACGAGAACCGATGCTAACATCCAATTTTCGTGGAAACAGGGTTCACCCGATCCAGCCATTCGTGTCGACGCTTTCTCTGTACGGTGGAGTGGAAAACTGACTGCAGCCTATAGTGAGACCTATACCATTTACTCCTCCTCTGATGACGGGGTACGGGTGTGGATTGACGGAGGGCTGATCATTGATAGCTGGGTGAATCAGAGTGGACAGGAGCGAAAAGGCAGTGTGAATCTGATAGCTGGCAAGCTACATGAAATAAAAGTGGAGTACTATGAGAATGAGGGTGACGCGCGGGTTGTATTGCAGTGGGAAAGTCCTAGCCAACCCAAAGGGATTATTCCAGCAGGAGCGTTTTATCTTCCATAAAAGAATATCTGCCTCGAGCGTCGAAGCGCAAGCAAAAAAAAGCCCCGAATTTCGGGGCTTTTTTAATGTGAAAGGTTCTTAGATTTGTTCACGGTAGCTAATGTTATTGGCGATCTTCTCGTCACGAACGGCTTTGCGCAGAACATCTTTGACGGTTTGGGCATCATGGATTTTTCGAAAAAGAAGCTGAGGCGCTGAGGCATCATCAGAAAATACAGTTAATGTACCGATGCCAAGCATCCGGTCCATGATAGATTGTGCTACGGATAAATCGCGTACACGCAGTAATTCGATCTCTTCGACATTTTTACCGATAAGTCCGGTCTTTACCATAATGCGCTGGTTTGTAATGGTGTACGTAGTCGTGTTTAGGCGTACGATTCCTTTGAGGCGATCAGAGATACTGGCTGGTTTGCCTTTCCAGAGAACGACTTCTTGAGTAGCATTTTGATTTGCCGATGGACGGCGTCCGGTCACTGGAGCGGTGCCGTCAATGCTAGATCCGCATTCTCCACAAAATTTAGCGCCCTGCTTATAATCTGATCCGCAGGTTGTGCAATAAGGCATAAATACTCTCCTTCCCTGATTACAATTGAAATAATTATAACATAATAGTCGTTTTACATAAATTTCATTTGCGCTTTACACAAACCGACATTATTCTGTTAAGTGGAGGGATAAATAATGAAAAAAGTGTTACTAATAGGAACGCTAATGCTGACTGTCATCCTTAGCGCCTGCAGCAATAATCATTCAACTTCATCGGCACCTGCCTCGGAAGAAGAAGTGCAGGAAACCGTGCAAAACTTCTACAATGAAATGTCTAAACTTGATGAATTAGGAAAATCATCTTTAGCGGAGTTCAACGAAGCTATTGCTGCTTATTCAGCAGGAGAACTTTCGGACAGGCAGTTGGAGAAGAAGATTAACGAATTCCAGAAGACCGCAACAGACCTATCCAATCAGGCTGAGAAAGTGAAAATCTCCTCTAGCTTGCCCGAAGACATTCGTAAGCTGCTTGATGAGTCCAAAATTGCTTTTCAAAGTGCTTATTCTCTAAAAGAACAGGCCTCTCAAGGTGCTGATTCCGCAGAGGTCACTGCTGAGAAGTTCGAGGAATTGAATCAGAACGCTGACGTCGCGATGCTATACGGCATTTCCAAGCTTAATGAAGCAAGAGAAGCCACAGGACTCATCGATTCTGATGGTCAGCCCACCGCTGAATCAGAGAAAGTTCAAGAATAGATCGGAAGTTAGACGCTGAACAGTTCAACTGTCAGCGTCTTTTTGATATATGGATATACACTATTATACAACTTTAAGAAAGAGGAAGGTTAAAAAGTGGTATCTTTTTCCTGATTATTGATTATTCAGCGAAGGTGTGGATATAATACAAACATACGTTCGTGTATAGCGGAATAAGTATAGAGAAATCAGGGAGGGGTTACCGTGGGCAAAAAGCTGGAGAAAAACGGAGTGTGGGAAAGCAGTCGCATGATGCTGCCGGAGCACAAGGTAAGAATTATTAGGGATGAACGGGAGACGCTCNNCTGGATGAGCAGAAGCTGGAGGAGATCGAATGTACACTGGCCTTATCGTTACGGAGTCATGTGCGCGTCACTGTTGTGATGTTTGATCCTTTTGAGAATACGACAATACGTGGTTTTGTGACTTCCATTCACACCCACTCGCGTGAGTTTAAGCTACAGTGGGCGGAGGAATGGAAGTGGATCAATGTGGATGACCTCGTGGAGGTTTACATCGTCTAATGCTGAGAACCGCTGACTTCACTTTTTTCATAAGCAATTAGGGTCACCGTTGGGTTGCCGGTCAGATGTGCAATGGAAGCTTCGGCATTTCGAATAATTTCGAGTGCTTCTTCTTGCTCGCTCAGGGCAGCAACTTTATAGCTATCGCTATGAATGTCCATATGTGTTCCCACCTTTCGCTTATATTTTGCCCTTTTTTGTGG
>DOJM01000351.1:20526-23419 GCA_003529225.1 Paenibacillus sp. | reverse complement strand
GCCTTCGGAGAAAATATAACAACTGCCGGCTTATTAGAGACAGACGTGTGCATTGGCGATGTGTACGAAATAGGTACCACTGTGTTGCAGGTCAGCCAGCCACGTTATCCTCGCTTCAAAATCTCACAAAAGCATGGCCCGGCAGATCTCCCAGCTCAAGTGCTGGACACTAGATATAGCGGGTTTTACTTGCGTGTGCTTCGTGAAGGAAAGATCTCAACCGGAGATGCTATTGTCAAAAAAGAAAGTGGGGCTGGCGGTGCATCCGTGGCGCATGTACTACATTTAATGCAAGTAGGGCTGCAAGAGGAAGCTGCACTTGCAGTTCTTGCGGAGCTAGAAACCCTCTCCGCCGTAGTTCGGAACAAGTTTCGAAAACAGTTGGGTCTGCCGGACAGTTAGAAACTATCTATAAACCAAAATAAGCCTGGAGGCGTATGCCTTCCAGGTTTATTTCTATTTATGAGCTTATATGTGTTGCTAGCGTAGCCGAACTTAGCCGAGCAGCTGCCATTCACTACGCAATAAACCGTATACGGCATGGTTGACGTAGCCATCAGGTAGTTTCTCTGCCTGTCTAATCACACCCTCAAGGACAAAACCAAGCCGTTCCGGGATCGCCCGGCTGGAAACATTTCCGGTCGCGCAGCGAATTTCTACACGTTGCAGCTCCATTTCCAGTAGTGCATAGTCTACTAGAACCCGACAGGCACTAGTCATATAGCCTTTTCCTTCATATCCTTCACCAAGCCAGTAACCGAGCCCAACGGATCGGTTATGCCAGTCAATCTGGTGATACCCAATGACGCCAGCTAACTCGCCGCGTACCCAAAGTCCGGCGGTGAAGGCGCCATTTTCGGTGCCTTGTTTTATAGCATTTTGGATGAAATTAAGGCTGTGATCCTGTTCCGTAACGGCATCCACCCAAGGAAGCCATTGCCTAAGCCGTTCCCGCGAGCGCTCCACTAACGCGAATATGTGCCTAGCATGCTCTGGCATTAGCGGCTTTAACATCAGCTCTTCATCGATGACATAATTAAACAAGCGGTTGCCTCCTTTTCGGCACAAGGCCTTTTGTATGATTATGGATTATTTCTTATGATAATCATGCTACTCTATCGCCCTGACAGAAGTCAAAAGGTCTAAAGACACTAAAAAATGATCCATGCCTTGTGTCCCCTTTTATTGATCAATCTACGGTTAACGGGTATATTAGTAGGAAACATGTTTATACAAGAAGTAGTGTAACACTACAGAATGAAAGGTTGATAGCTGTGGAGAACCGTAGCACCCCCTCCAATTTTATTAAGAATGTTATTACCGAAGACCTCCGTACCGGTAAAGTAAAGGAAGTTATCACACGCTTTCCGCCGGAGCCGAACGGTTATTTACATATCGGACATGCCAAGGCGGTCTGGATTAACTTTACACTGGCGGACGAGTTCGGTGGCAAGACTAACCTAAGATTTGACGACACGAATCCGGCTAAAGAAGATACGGAATATGTAAACTCGATTCAGGAAGATGTAAAGTGGCTCGGTTATGAATGGGAAGAGCTGCGTTTTGCATCTGATTATTTTGAGGAAATGTACAAACGTGCCGAATTATTAATTACAAAGGGCAAAGCCTATGTCGATGACCTCAGTGCGGATGAAATTCGTCAATTGCGTGGAACGCTGACAGAGCCAGGAAAGAACAGTCCGCATCGCGATCGTAGTATCGAAGAGAATTTGGATCTGTTCCGGCGTATGCGTGCAGGCGAATTCAAGGACGGTGAGAAGGTTCTTCGCGCCAAGATCGATATGGCGTCACCGAACATTAACCTGCGTGATCCTGTAATTTATCGGATTACACATGCACATCACCATAACACAGGCGATAAATGGTGTATCTACCCAATGTATACCTTCGCTCATCCGTTAGAAGATGCTATTGAGGGGGTTACTCACTCCCTTTGCTCACTCGAATTCGAAGATCAACGTCCATTCTACGATTGGGTCGTAGCTGAATGTGAGATGCCTTCTGTTCCGCATCAATATGAATTTGGCCGTCTGAATCTCGCTCAAACAATGACTAGTAAACGTAAGCTGAAGCTGCTTGTAGACGAAAAACATGTGGATGGCTGGGACGATCCGCGGATGCCTACGATTTCTGGTCTACGCCGTAGAGGATATACACCGGAAGCGATTCGTAAATTCGTATATGAAGCAGGGATCTCCAAGAGTCAGGGTCTGGTGGACCTGCAAATGCTGGAGCACTTTATCCGTGAGGATCTTAAGCTAACTGTACCGCGTACTATGGCTGTGTTACGACCGCTTAAGGTTGTAATTACCAACTATCCAGAAGGTCAAACAGAATGGCTTGAAGCGGAGAATAATACAGAGAATGAAGAAATGGGCGTACGCCAAATTCCATTCTCGCGTGAAATTTATGTGGAACGTGATGACTTTATGGAAAATCCGCCGAACAAATATTTCCGGTTGTTCCCTGGCAATGAAGTACGTCTGAAGCATGCTTATTTCATCAAATGTAATGAAGTTATTAAGGATGAGAATGGCGAGGTAGTGGAGCTGCATTGTACGTATGATCCAGAAACGAAGAGTGGAAGTGGATTTACAGGCCGCAAGGTAAAAGGTACGTTGCACTGGGTTGAAGCTAGCCAAGCAGTTCCTGCGGAATTCCGTCTATACGAGCCTCTGATTTCTGCTGAAGAAGCGGATGAGGCTGTGGAGGTTGAAGGTTTGGATTCCTCGGTAGAGAAATCGGAGCCTAGCTTCTTAGATCAGCTTAATCCTAAGTCCATAGAAATCCTGCAAGGGTTTATTGAACCTGCGCTTAAGGATAGCGTGGCTCAGGATAAATTCCAGTTCTTCCGTCATGGCTATTTTAATGT
>DOJM01000351.1:19592-20480 GCA_003529225.1 Paenibacillus sp. | reverse complement strand
TGGACATCTCGTATTCAATCTTATCGTTTCACTGAAGAGTTCATTTCAGCCTCCTAAACAAGGCTAAACAGATAAATGAATCAAGGTAACAACAAAAAGCAGGCTCAAATGTCCCGAATAGGTACGTTTGAGCCTGCTTTTTGTTGAATTATAATGCTTCGATGTCGAAGATCTCTTCATCTTCCTCTGAAGGGGGGCGATACCCTCCACGGCTAACAAAGAGCCACATGAAACCAAAGCCAAGCGTTCCAATAAGCGTCAAGAATACACCCGTCTGATACATGCTCTGTGCACCCAGATACTGTTACATCCAACCTCCGAGAATACCTCCAATGAAACCGGATATCCCACTCCAGCTTAGGGTGTAGAGCGCTTGTCCGGAAGAGCGATAAGGACGTGGAATCAGGAGCATCGTCAATTGGGTACCTACATAGAAAAAGCCGCCGAACGTTATGCAGTGTAAGATTTGAATGAACACCACTTGAAGGGCAGTAGTCGCATCAGCCATAAACCACCAACGCAGAACGAACAAACCACTGACCAATGCAAGCCAGCCGAGCAGAACAGAAATTTTACGTTTCAGGAACCGGTCACAGAGAACGAATACACCTACCTCCAAAATGGAGGAGAGGAATACGGCAAGACCAATCATTTTTTTAGAGCCGCCCAAATCCGTAATATACAAGGATATAAATGTGGTGTTCATAGTGTTTGGTATGGATACCAGAATACCAAACAATAAAAAACACAAGAAAAAGGGATTAAAAATCAACTTACTTAAGCCCTTATACGGCATCGGAGCTCTCATAATCGTATGGTTAATTTTAGGCAATACAAGAACGGATAGGATTGATGCACCTAGTAACGCTGTAAGCAAATAGGTCAAGA
>DOJM01000351.1:18738-19543 GCA_003529225.1 Paenibacillus sp. | reverse complement strand
GAACGGAAACGCTGATTAGTTCCGTCAATATAGCTGAGAATCATCGTGTTGCTTTGAGCAAATAGTGGTCCTTGGAAGAAATAGAACAAAATAATGGTGTTGTAGATCGTCTCATATGTATTTGCTCGAAACATAAACTGTGAGAACACTAGCGTTCCGAATAACATAAGCAAAACGATACGCCGTATATTCTGAGAACGGTCTGTTAAGAACGCCCAAAATGGATTTGCAAATATGGATACAAGCGCTCCCATAGAGNNAGAATAAGACACCGATCTCTAATTTGTTCATTCCTACATCCAGCAGGTATAGTTGAAAGAAGCTGGTGAAGAGGACCATGGTTCCATATACAAAAAAATTGAACCATTTTAAAGACGTGATAGAAGATGGAATAACGCCTTTTCGCAAATGGTTTACTCCTTTCTCACTAAATATCTTGCATGGAGTAGAGTGGCCAATAGTAGGCCCTTCTATCACTGTAACACGTGTTGAAAAGGGATACAAACACCCTTTTTTACTTTTTTACATTATTTTGGGTTTTATTTATGTTTGAGACGATAAGCGACAAAAAATGCGTGAACGCGTACGTACAAGGTACAAACGCTAAGTATAACGGCGTTATTTTGGCCTGTGATATTCCCTTAGGATGAGTAGTGACAAGGCACTATTGTCTGATCGGCGCGTTTAACTTCAGTTTACATTCTGCAGATACGATGGGTGTAAGGCGAGAAAGATATGACTATGCTTTTCTCGTAGAGCTATTAAGAAAAGGGGAGTCATTGTCATGAAAAAATCCGAATCCAAG
>DOJM01000351.1:16121-18696 GCA_003529225.1 Paenibacillus sp. | reverse complement strand
CTTCATACGGCCTATTGGCTATAGCCATTGCGTTAAGCATGATATCGACATTGGTCAGTCTGGTCATCCCGATGTTCACTAAGAACTTGGTGGATGGCTTCTCTCTGGCCTCCGTGAGCAAGCTGCAAATTGCGGGTATAGCAGCCGCGTTTATTGCGCAGACGATCGCGGGAGGGATCTCTATCTATCTGCTCAATTATGCAGGCCAGAAGATGGTTGCAGGTCTGCGGGACAGACTGTGGCGTAAATTTCTAGTTCTGCCTGTGGCTTATTATAATGACAACCGAACGGGAGAAAGTGTCAGCCGCATGACGAATGATACAGGGATCATCAAGACGCTGATTTCTGAACATCTAGCCAGCTTATTTACCGGAGTGATCTCCATTGTAGGTTCGATCTCAGTTCTGCTATTTTTAAATTGGAAAATGACACTTGTTCTATTCACTGTTCTTCCACTTTCTGCGCTGATTCTAGTACCGCTTGGACGGCAGATGTACAAAATTTCCANNTTTCTTTTACCGCTACACTTAGTGGTGTTTTATCTGAGATCCGTCTGGTCAAATCCTCAGGCGCAGAGAAAAAAGAGTACGAGGCAGGCAAGACTGGAATTATGAACCTGCTTTCCTTTGGTATTCGGGAAGGCAAGATTAGCGCGATGATCAGTCCACTCGTCTCCTTTGTTTTTATGATGCTGCTTGTGGTCATTATCGGTTATGGCGGGATGCAGGTATCTTCCGGCGTCTTGACGGCTGGAGAACTCGTCGCCTTTATTCTTTATCTTATTCAGATTATTATGCCACTTACTCAATTGACTACGTTCTTCACACAGATTCAGAAGGCTAAGGGTGCCTCAGAGCGTATTATTGAGACCTTGGCAGCAGAAGAGGAAGTATACGAGGGACAGGAAGAGGCAAATGGCACAGAAGGTCCGATCTCAGTAGAGGGATTAAGCTTTGGATATAAAAGTGGTGAGAAGGTATTGAATGATGTAAGCTTCCAGATGCTTCCCGGTCAGGTGACGGCTATTGTCGGACCGAGCGGGGGCGGCAAGACTACGTTGTTCTCGTTGCTAGAACGTTTTTACGAGCCTCAGTCAGGTCTGATTAAGCTGGGTGACAAGCCAGTGTCTACATTCTCACTGCGTTCATGGCGGAAGCTTATAGGGTATGTCTCGCAGGAAAGCCCACTGTTGGCTGGTACAATTGCTGAGAATTTAACCTACGGATTGGATCGTGACGTTAGCAGGGAGGAGATGCACGCAGCAGCAGCAATGGCTTATGCAGATGGCTTTATTGATGCCCTTCCTGAAGGATATAATACGGATGTCGGTGAAAGAGGTGTGAAGCTGTCTGGTGGACAGCGGCAACGGATTGCTATTGCTAGAGCACTGCTGCGGAACCCGAAGATTCTTATGCTTGATGAAGCCACTTCCAGTCTGGATAGCCAATCGGAAGCCGTGGTGCAGAAGGCACTGTCCAATCTGATGAAGGGTCGAACTACGATTGTAATTGCGCACCGTTTGGCTACTGTTGTAAATGCAGAGCAGATTATTTTTATGGAAAAAGGTCAAATTACCGGAATGGGAAGTCATGAGGAACTACTGGAAAACCATGAGCTGTATCGTGAATTTGCCACCCAGCAGCTACAGATAAATAACCCCGAGGTTCAGGACATTAAAGAGGAGGCTCCAGTGCTACATGACAAAAATACTAGTAGTGGACGACGATCCGCACATCCGCGAATTGGTAGAAGTATTTCTGAGAGCTGAAGGAATGGATGGGATCTATGGAGCTTCCGATGGACTGGAGGCTCTTCAGATTCTGGAAGGTAATAACATAGATTTAGCTATTATTGATGTGATGATGCCCAACATGGACGGCTGGGAGCTATGCCGACGGCTGCGCCAGAACTATGATTTCCCGATTTTAATGCTGACAGCCAAAGGGGAAACCTCACAAATTGTAAAAGGCTTTGAGCTGGATAGCGATGATTATCTGGTCAAGCCATTTGAGCCGGTGGTACTTATTGCCAGAGTAAAGGCGCTGCTTAAACGATACCAGATTTCTGCCGCGCAAAGTGTGACCGTAGGCCGATTGCGTATGAATCGCAAAACCTACGAGGTCTCCTCAGAGTATGGGGAAATCACCTTGCCGTTTAAGGAATTTGAGCTGTTGTTTAAGCTGGGCAGTTATCCGGGGCAGACATTGACTAGAGACAGGCTGATCGAAGAGATTTGGGGTTATGATTTTGAAGGGAATGAGCGGACGCTCGATGTGCATATCAACCGTTTGCGTGAACGGTTCGCCTCTGATAAATACGGATTTGTTATTCGTACTATTCGGGGGCTAGGCTATCGGCTGGAGGCTGAGGCATGAATCGATTTAAGGAAATTGTTAAGCGAATTGGGATGATTTTAGTTTATTTCAGTGGCGTTGCGATTAGCTGGAGTGCAGCTTATTTCCTAATGAACTGGATATATAGTAGGGTTGGGCGTCCCTCCTCGGAGTATGTAGTCCAATTAATCAGCGTGATGGTCGGTATTGTGATCTTGTTTATGATGGCATTAGTATCCTCC
>DOJM01000351.1:14942-16096 GCA_003529225.1 Paenibacillus sp. | reverse complement strand
AATGTAGTACTGGATAATACTAAGGATTATGGTGAATTCGGCGAGATTGTAGAGAGTATCAACGTCATGGCCAGTGAACTGAGCCAGATGGAGACCATGCGCCAGGATTTTATCTCCAATGTATCACATGAAATTCAATCTCCACTAACCTCGATTCGGGGGTTTGCTCTTGCGCTGCAGGATGAGACTCTGAGTGTGGAGAGCAGGAGGCACTACCTTAACATTATCGTGGCTGAGAGTACCCGCGTATCTGGGCTCAGTGATAATTTATTAAAGCTGTCCGCGCTCGAATCGGGCAATTTTCCGTTTGAAAATCAGGTCTACCGTCTGGATAAGCAGCTTAGAGATACGATTCTGGCTTCTGAGCCACAGTGGCTGGAGAAAAATATAGAGGTAGAGGCTGAATTGGAAGAAGTGACTGTAACTGCGGTAAAAGATTTAATGACCCAGGTCTGGACCAATCTTCTTCATAACAGCATTAAATTTACTCCCCAGAATGGATGCATTCACATCAAGCTTCGAACGGTAGATGAGCGGGTAGAGGTGGAGATTCAAGATAGTGGGATTGGGATCTCTGAAGAAGACTTACCTCGCATCTTTGATCGCTTCTATAAGGCAGACAAAGCTAGAACAGCGAGCGGGGGAGGTAGCGGCCTGGGCCTATCACTGGTTAAGAAGATCGTTGAGCTGCATAAAGGTAAAGTAACCGTAGCCAGCCGACCGGGTGAAGGAACGGCTTTTGTAGTGAGCTTGCCAATGCAAAAGAAATAAATCGGCAGTGTTTAGGTAGATATGAATATTTACATAAACCTGCAACAAAATCCGACATGTCTTTACAATTTTCTACTATTCTAAATATAGAATAGTAGAAAATCCAAAAGACATCGGAGGATTAATCATTTTGAAGAAGAGCAAAATTCGCGTTTTTCTAACTAGTTCGCTTGCCGTATTATTGTTAGCACCCAACTTTTCATTACAGACAGTTTATAGTGCTTCAGGTGAATCAGCGCCTGATATCACGGCTACAGCTTCTGAACATTCAGGGAAATGGATGACAGGTGAATACCATGCACATACGTTTGAATCGAACGATGCTCAGGAGTCATTGAAAAGTGTGCTCGATGCTGCATTTGAACAAAATGGTTTTGACTGGA
>DOJM01000351.1:14266-14796 GCA_003529225.1 Paenibacillus sp. | reverse complement strand
CGATCCTGCAGATGTGGCTGAGTGGAGTGCGGCGGATACTAGAGCTTTTTCTACAAAAGAAGATACTCGCACAGCTATGAAATGGTTAAGCAGTCATTATCCGGATAGCTATGTACTGATCAATCACCCCTCCAGAAAAAATGGCACAAGCTCGGAGCTTAAAGTAGAGGATATCCGTGACTTTAACAATATCGATCCGAATCTTGTCTTCGGCTTTGAAGGTATGTTGGGCAATCAGATGGCGAGCGACCGAGGAGAGACGCCTGAGACTTACGGAGGTACAGACGTCAAGGTTGCGCAGCTTGGAGGAATGTGGGACGCACTGCTGGGTGAGGGCCGCAGATTTTGGAATTTTGCTAACTCTGATTTTCATTTCAAAACAAAAAATGATCAATTTTCTAGCGGTTACTGGCCTGGTGAGTATTCCAAGAACTATACCTGGGTGGATGGCTCCGATATTAACGCTGTCGTAGATGGCATGCGGTCAGGGAAGTCCTTCTCTGTTTTTGGGGATCTCATCAACGCATTAG
>DOJM01000351.1:12829-14261 GCA_003529225.1 Paenibacillus sp. | reverse complement strand
TGGAGATGGACAAGAGGAAGAAATGGGCGGGGAACTGGACGTAAAACAAGGGGACGACCTAGAGCTTACGATCCGTTTCAAAAGTCCACAGCAAAATAATAATGGCGACGCCGTTAAGGTGGACCATGTAGATTTGATCTCCGGTGAAGTCAATGGCAAGGTTGATTCAGGTTCACCTGAGTACACCAAAGCAACTAACGATACAACAAAAGTGCTGAAACGTTTCACAAGCGAGGAATGGACTACAGATGCCGANNACCTCAGATTGATCCTAAAAATAATACCGTCGATAACCTAACGCGTTTCGAAGAGATCAATACTCGTAATTATAGTGATATGTGGTTTTATTCCAATCCGATTTTTGTAGATGTAGAGTCGTACAGTGATCAGCAGGCTGTTAACGATACTATGACTGCATTAGATCTAGGAGACACAAGCGCAGTAACTTCTGATCTAACGTTGCCTACCGAAGGCAAACACGGGACAAGTATTGTGTGGAAAAGCTCCAATCCGGTCCTGATGACCAACGAAGGTAAAATAACCTTCAAACCAAAGATGGATACGAAGCTGACTTTAACAGCTACAATTCAGCGGGGATCGGCTACGGAAACGAAGGCTTTTGAAGTAACGCTGAGCGGAGATGATAGTATCACCCCATTGGCGCTTCATAGCACATTAAAGACTGAGAACGGACAAGCTTATCTAAGTGGTGACTGGACGAATAAGAGTGTTTCGGTAAGCGTGTATGCTAGCGTATATATTCCGGGTGCGGATGTATCCATTCAATTAGCGACTGATGGAAACGGAAATTTCCTACCCTATGAAAGTGGGAAAGTGGTTGGGATTTCGGAAGAAGGCCAACATCAACTGCAATTCAAGGCAACGGATTCTTTAGAAAATAAGACAACATTGCCGCTTGCTGTGAATATCGATCGTACAGCACCTGTGATTACCCTGAAGGGGGATAACCTTCTTAGTCTGACCCAAGGGGATGACTTCAAGGACCCGGGCGCAGACGTTACTGACAAGGTTGGGATTGCAGGCTCTATCCTGGTGACAGGAACAGTGGATATTCAGACTCCAGGAACCTATACACTGAAGTACAATGCAACAGATTTGGCTGGCAATGCGGCTACTGAGGTTGTACGTACAGTAGTTGTAACCGCGGGCACTAGCAGTGAAGGGGGAAATAATAACGGAGGGGGCAGCGGACCAGTTGCAACTCCAGTTCCTACCGCGACGCCATCTCCTACAGAGCAGCCTTCTACAACTCCTCGTGTGGAATTGGAGGTAAAGGCACAGCAGGGAGTAACGGGCACACTTAAAGACGTGGGCAGCTTTACAATTCCGGCTGGAGCGTTGTCTGGTAACACTGAAATTGCCTTTTCGGTCATTGCTGCTGGTGAGACGCCAGCAATGGGCGATCTTCAGG
>DOJM01000351.1:1829-12769 GCA_003529225.1 Paenibacillus sp. | reverse complement strand
AGCTTACTAGTGACAAGGCAGGCATGCTCAATAAGCCTGTGGAACTGTCCCTCAATTACGATGCGACCAAGATTACATCGGGGCATAAAGCAGCTATCTACTATTACAACGAACAGCTTAAAAAGTGGCTTTATGTTGGTGGTCAGAGTCAAACAGGTGGGACGATAACTGCAAGCGTAAATAAGCTTGCCAAATATGCTGTGTTTAATTATCAGGCCCCATCGATTACCGATTTGAATAATCATTGGTCCACGGCGTTTACAGACCGACTAATCGGTATGGGCGTCATGATAGGGTACGAGGATAACACCTTCCGTCCGAATGNNCTTCTATGATTGTACGGGCGCTTGGTTTGCAATCAACAGGTAGCACAGTGAAATTCGCGGATCAAAGTGCGATTCCAGGTTGGGCTGCAGATGATGTAGCAGCGGCGGTAAATGCCGGAATCCTTCGTGGATATGATGTGAACGGCAAAATGTTCTTCGAGCCTTCAGAAAGGATTACCCGTGCCGAAATGTCAGTTATGCTCGCCAATGCTTTGAAGGCTAATGTCCATAAGCAAACGGATAAAGAGGGGAACTTCGCGGACCTTACCTCCATTCCACAATGGGCACAGGTATCTGTAAAAGCGGGTGCTGCAGCGGGTATTTTGGGTGGATTCGAGGATAATACGTTCCGACCTGAGATTAATGCTACAAGAGCAGAAGCAGCAGCGACGCTTTACAAGCTGCTCGAGGCTCTATATCTATAATAGTGGATGGCGGAGGCTATCCTTTAATCTCTAAATGAAACGCCGCTTTCCCCAGATGGCTTGGGGAAAGCGGCGTTTTTAATAAGACGGACTAGCCTCCAATTTGAGACATACGCCGAGCCGTCGGAGTGTGGCTTTGTGCTTTTTTTTCTAAGGCTAATGCCATTTCGTGGTTATGTGGCTTGTTACCCAGAGCTTTGCGGAATAAGGCCTGCACTGCTGCGGGATCGCTTATTAGGGGACGGACATTGTACTCATCTTCCCAATACAGACAAGCTTTGATATGGCCATCTGCTGTTAGTCTTAAACGATTGCAGTTATCGCAAAAGTGATCGCTTACGGGATGGATTAGACCGAACGTTCCTTGCGCTCCAATAACCCGCCGATTCTGGGAAGGGCCATTACCAGTTGGCATCTCAGCTTCCTCGGTTTCCCATCCGGCCGCAGTACAAGCTTCTATAACCCTTTCCAGCGGCAGATAGGATTGGCGCCAAGAATCAGTAGCGCTTCCGATAGGCATATATTCAATAAAACGTACATTTAGTGGACTGTTCAACGTAAGGGAGATGAAGTCTTTGATCTCGTCATCATTAATCCCTTTCATCAACACAACGTTAAGCTTGATCGGCTCCAGCCCGGCAGCTTGTGCTGCCTCGATCCCCTTTAGTACCTTGGAGACCTCACCTCCACGTGTAATCATAGAGAAGCGATCTTGCCGTAAAGAGTCCAGACTAATGTTCACTCGTGACAGCCCAGCTTCTTTTAGTAGCGCAGCTTTAGCTGGAAGCATTAACCCGTTCGTAGTCAGTGAAATATCTTCAATCCCTGGAATGGCAGATATCATAGTCACTAGCTTCTCTAGGTCTTTGCGTACAAGAGGTTCTCCACCTGTTAGCCGTACCTTACGTAGACCANNCAGAATCTCGTCCTGCGGCTGGAATTCCATCCCTTCCGCTGGCATACAATAAATGCAACGCAGGTTGCAGCGGTCGGTGACCGAAATGCGGATGTAGTCATGTAAACGTCCAAAAGGGTCCGTCAGCGGCTCCATAGCGTTGCTCCCTTCATTTGTAGATGTTTTGTTGCTTCCCTTTTAAAAGGAAACGAAGATGTTTATACTTGTTTAGAATTTTAAAGATCGCACGCGGGTACGTCAATGAGCAAACTGTTTGACGGATGGAGACCCTCTATTTGAAGAAGGAGAGGTGTGATTTTATTGCATAATAATGGACAAACTAAATAGAATGACAAAGCCGAAATAACCTTGCGAAAATGTGACAAAAGTACGACAAATGATGTGATTAGTCATAGAATGCTCACGGAAAGCGTTTTAAATATCCGATATAATCTAGGTGCGGATTACTTTTACGTTCACTTTTGCGAAAACAGAAAGGATACCGGAAATTGCACGTCGATCCTGTGACGGTGTGTGACCGGGAAACCCAATGAGGAGGATTTGCAAAATGACTATGCAAACTGTTCCATCTCTCGCCGTGCCGGAGGCATTTAGCCATTGGTTGGAAAGCCGGGGATTAATATATCAGCTTTTAGTGGATTTTTTGGGTAGAAAACCATCACTCTCACTTGTGGCTCAGTGGAGCCGCAACCGCAAGATGAGTGTTGCTGCAGAGATGACGGAAGGCGGACGGGAACTGAAGCGCTATCTGAGTCAGGAACCGAATAAGCTACCCCATATATGTGAGATAGAGACCCAAGAGTATAAACGGCTTATGCACGAACAGACAGTAAGCTCTTTTAAATTACGTGAGGCTGCTATTCTGGGTCGTTCTGAAGATTTCTGCAACGTGCTTGCTGATGTGTATACTTCCGCAGGAATTGTTTTTAACAAATGTAATGGTGAAGCTGATGATCATATTGCTATTGAGCTGGAATTTATGGCAGTAATGCATGAGCGGATGTTATACAATAGCTTCTCAATTAGAAGTGCTATGGATCTACTTGATATTCAGGTAGCCTTTTTGGAAGATCATTTACTGCAATGGACTCCACAGTTCTGTGAGAAGTTAAATGCAGCAACGAATAGTACGTTATATTTGGGACTTTCTCATATGCTCGCTGAGTTTCTACCCCTTGATCTGCAGATGCTGCGTTCCTGGAGAGCTTCGCTGGAGAGCAGTGCAACAGCAATGGTATAAGAACACTATAATACAGAGCCCGGCCTATAAATTAGGTCGGGTTTTTCTTGCTGTGGAAGTGCAAATAGCGATTTAAATGGAGGTATAAGTAAAAAAGAAGCTGCCCCATAAGTAGCATTCACTACTTTTGAGACAGCTTCTTCATTTAGCATGTTTACTTGATATGCATCAAGTGTTCTAGTCAATTACCTTTTTACTGCGGAATTTCATCAGGAACTCATAGACGACTGGCACTACTACAAGTGTCAGCAGCGTGGCGCTGATCAAGCCGCCGATAACGGTAACGCCTAGTCCTTTGGAGATGATTCCTGCACTGTTTTCAAGTCCTGTAATGAGTGGCAGCAATGCGCCAATTGTTGCAAGTGCAGTCATCAGGATTGGACGTAAACGTGTGCCGCCTGCTTCAAGCAAGGCTTGACGTGTGGTCATTCCTTCTTTTTCCTTATGAATAACGCGGTCGATGAGGACAATAGCATTCGTGACCACGATACCAATCAACATCAGCGCACCCATGAGGGAGGAGACGTTTAAGGTTTCCCCAGCAATCAGAAGGGCTACGAGTACCCCGATAATGGTGAAAGGAAGTGAGAACAGGATAGCAAATGGAGCCAATCCACCGCCAAATGTAACCACAAGCACGAAGTATACGATGGCAATAGCAGCCGCCATAGCAATACCTAATTGACCAAATGTGTCATTGATTTGCTCAGTTACACCACCGAAGCTAACTGTTACGCCATCAGGTAATTCCATAGCATCTACTTTTTCCTTCACGAGGTTTGAAGCACTATTGACGTCACTTGAAATAATCTCGGCAGTGACATCTACCTTCATTTTGCCGTCCATCCGAGTAATCGAGTCAGGGGAAGAGCCATTTTCAATTTTAGCGACTTGCCCGATTGGCACGGAGATGCCTAGTGGAGAAGTCAATGTAGCCTCTTCCATTTCTTTAATACTCTTATACGTTTCTTTATCTGTTTCGATATAGACTTTGTAGTTCTTGCCGTCCATTTCCACTTCTGTGAGTACTGGACGTGTGCCTGCAGGAGCAAGCTTCATCGCAATTTGTCCCGCTGTAAGTCCAAGGGAGCTAAGCTTTTCTTGATCGGCTACAATCGTATATTGATCGTAAGCTTCTTTGAGACTTGTTTCTCCATCTTTGAAATTAGTGGTGTCAGCCTGTACGATCTTGGCGATCTCATCCGCTACCGGCTTAATTTGATCTAGTTCGTCTCCGAATACATTTACGGTTAACGTGCTTCCACCCATACCTCCGCTCATCATCGCGGACATATCGCCCCACACACCATCTGGGACTTCTGCGGTTAAGCCTTCGATCAACTTCTCTTTTACGTTTTCGAAATCAGGAGTATTACTATCATAAACGATGAAAAAGAGTCCAGAGTTGCTGGATCCGCCCATACCCATAGGGCCGCCACCACCGATGGAATATTGCATTTTATCCACATGCTGCTGCGCTAAAATGTATTTCTCTGCTTTCAGACCTTGCTCTTGAACTTCTTCAGTTCTTTGTCCAGCCTTCGGTGAGTAAGTTAGCATAACGGTTTTATCCTCTTGAGAAGGCATAAAGCTAACGCCGATAGGCTTGATCAGGAACAAGCTGCCCGCAAGGAGCAGAACCGCAACTCCGAACGTAACGAGTTTATGAGAAAGACACCAGTTCAGAATTTTTTGATAACCGGCAGACATTCTGTCTGGTTTGTCATTANNCTAGGGTAATCGCAACTACCAATGAAGCGAGTAGGGCGAAGACCATGGTTAAAGCGAAAGGCAAGAACAGCTCTCCAACCATACCACTTACTAAAGCAAGCGGTAAGAACACCGCGATGGTTACAATCGTAGAGGACATGATGGGTACGAACATTTCACGTGTGGCTGCACTGATTAATTCCCGGCCTTTTAGCTTCTCGCCAGATAAGGAGAGTCGCCGGTATATGTTCTCTATGACTACAATCGAGTCATCGACTACCCGACCGATGGCAACGGTCATCGCACCAAGGGTCATCATATTAAGCGTGATATCCATTTGACGCAGACATAACACTGCGATCAGCAATGATAAAGGAATAGAGATGATAGAAATGATCGTCGAACGAATATTCCGCAGGAAGACCAAAATGATAATTACTGCGAAAAGGGCGCCAAATACCGCTTTGGACAACATTGTATTGACGGAGTCCTCAATCGGCTTACCTTGGTCAAGCAGAACTGTAAGGTCAATGCCTTTATATTGTGCTTTTAATTCTTCAGTTTTGTCCTTAACACCATTTACGACATTAACAGTGTTGGCATCATTGGCTTTAACAATCTGAATACCGATCGATTCTTTACCATTCGTACGGGAGATCGATTCAGAATTCCCAACAACCTCAATCGTAGCAAGCTCTCCCAGCTTCACGGTTGGCAATCCCATATTTCCAGCTCCGCCGGCAGCGCCTGCACCGGCAGCGCCAGCTCCAGGAGCCCCAGCGCCAGCAGCGCTCGCAGCACCAGTTGGCATTACTGGAATGGTCACATTTTTAAGATCTTCAACGGTGGTGATGTTGCCATCCACGACAACTGCCTTTTGAGCTTTGTCCATCTCGAACAGTCCTAGTGGAACACGGAGGGAAGAGCCTTGAATGATCCCTTTAACCGTATCTTCGGTCAGTCCGTATTGCTTGAGCTTCTCTTGATTGAACTTAAGCGAAACTTCTTTGACGTATTGTCCAGAAATTTGAATAGAAGCAACACCCTCAACATCTTCAAGGGCAGGGCGAATATCGTTCTCGGCAATACGGGTTAGTTCCTCGAGATCTTCTGAATCCCCATTCCATAAACTAAGGGATACGACAGGCATTGAGCTAAGGCTAAAGCGGGAAATGGAAGGCTTCTGCACATTGTCTGGCAATGAGACCTCATTTAGCGCTTCGCGAACTGCTGCTGTAGCATTATCCAGATTCGTTCCATAATCAAACTCGATTTGGATACTGGAGGCATTCTCCAGAGAAGTGGAGGTTATTGTCTTTACACCATCCACATTGCGCAGCTTTTGCTCCAACGGTTTGCTGACATCATTAACGACGCCTTCTGGTGCAGCCCCCGGATNNAAATAGGGCACATTTTGAAAATTTATAATACTCGCTATCCATGTTCTTCTCTCTCACGAACTCTTTATAGAGCAATTAACGAAATACGCATGAATGATTTGAAAAAGAGGTAACCAGCTTCCTCAATTCTTCCAATGATGTAGTGAGCTCTGAGCAGGATTGGAGGTTGGACAACATCCCCTGTATGATTGCTTTGCGTGGGTGAGGTAAGAGAACTTCGTCTTCTAGAATGTTGAGTGATTCCAGCAAATTGGCTGACTCTTCGGGTTCTATACTATCTAATTTACTAACCACGTTCTTCATGTCCTTAATGATCTGTAATGGATTCTTGCGCTTGCTTTCCTCATTCTCCTCCATCCAGGTTGCTAGAATAGTAGAGTTGATAAGTGGAGCCTGCTTACTTGTAAGAAGACCAGCTACAATAATATCCAATAAATTCATTAGATGATCAGCCATAACGGCAAGGGACAAGTGGGTATCCTGACGAAAAATAACCCCAATATATGACTTGATTAGTCCATGACCTACAATACATAAATCTCCGGTATAGGGAACAATTTCTTTTCCATAAAGGGTCTCCATCTTCACCTGAAACCAGCGCAAGAAGGAAGCATTGTTTCTCCGTAGCCATTCCGGTGCTTCAGTATCAAATCCTTTTCCGGCAACTTCCTGAATCTGACGCTGTAAGAACTCCCGTAATTCGTACACATGACTCAGTAGAATTTCTATTTGATTCCTAAGCTTCTCACGCGGTGTTCTTTGGGTTTCTTGTTCTTCACGTAATAAGGGATCACGAATCATTCGGTAACAATAGAGAAAAATGCTGCGTTCCAGTTCCTCTTTCGATTTGAATACTAGATACAAGCTTCCCTTCGAAATTCCGCATAATTCGGCGATCTCTTGCATGGACGTGGAAGAGGAGCCTTTCACAGCGAATAACTGCATGGCGATCTTAATAATCTGTTCCTGCTTGTCCACAGTTTTATCGCTCATTGGGGGGATAACCTCCTTTCTGACTACCCAGTTCTATAATTGACTAATGGGTCAAAATAATTATATTCGATCCATCCTGTCATTACAAATTTCAGAACAGAAGGGTTACAGTTTTGTTGTAAAAAGTTTTTTACACAGTAATTGTCTAGGAAGATATAGGTTCTTCATGTAATATATAAATGTGTCATTTTGGTGTTGCTTTTATGAATAAGAAGGTAGGTACAATATGAGAAGAGGACTTCAATCTATAATTATTATTGGGGCTTTCATAGCATTTTATTATTTTGGTTTTGGTATTTTTGGGAGTACTGCTGGAACGATTATTAGTATTTTCTCTACACTGACAGTCGTTTCAATTAGCTTAGCTATTTTTATGGAGAACCGTAATCCTTCAACTACGATGTCATGGATTCTTTTGCTTGCGTTGATCCCGGTGCTCGGTCTAGTCTTTTATTTTCTATTTGGACAGAATGTATTTAAACGTCGTAAATATGATAAAAAGGCACAACGAGATCTAATGGCCTATGAGCGGATTGAGAATGACGCTTTGCGTACGCATCAAGATTGGTCGNNAAGCACGAACTCCTATTTCCTTTGCTTCAGAGACGCGTATCCTAACCAATGGTGAAGAGACGTTTGGGACATTACTGCTAGAGCTGCGACAAGCGAAGCACCATATACATATGGAGTATTACATCTTCCGTGCAGATCACATTGGAACGCGTATTCAACAGATTCTGATCGCGAAGGCGCGTGCGGGAGTGTCTGTCCGATTTATGTATGATGCTGTAGGTAGCTTTCAACTCTCCAGAGCCTTTTTGAAGGAGTTAGTTGACGCTGGTGTACAGGTGGCTTCGTACGGTAATTCCACCTCTTTTTTCTCTAGCCGGGTCAATTACCGGAATCACCGAAAAATCGTCGTTATCGACGGTGATGTCGGGTTCATGGGTGGACTCAATGTGGGCGATGAATATCTAAGCCGTAGCAAAACTTATGGATTCTGGCGTGACACCCATATGTTAGTTAGAGGTGAAGCGGTACGGACGATGCAAATCATCTTCTTGCAAGATTGGATGCATACTACAGGTGAAAAAATACTGGAGCAGGATTATCTCACACCACAGCTACACTTTATGACAGGGGACGGAGCAGTACAGATTATTGCGAGNNTGTGGACCGGACAATGAACGCCGTGCACTCAAAAATATATTTTTCTCTATGATCACCTCAGCTGAGAAATCAGTTTGGATTGCCAGCCCTTATTTCATTCCGGACGAGGATATTCTGACTGCGATACGTGTAGCGGCTATATCTGGTCTAGATGTTCGCTTGTTATTCCCTGCTAAGCCGGATAAATGGATTCCGTTTCTGGCTTCACATTCTTATTTCCCGGCATTGCTGGAGGCTGGAGTGAAGATTTATGAATACGAGAAGGGCTTTATACACTCTAAGCTGTTAATCGTGGATGGTGAAATAGCGACTATTGGTACGGCAAACATGGACATGCGGAGCTTCCATCTTAACTTTGAGGTAAACGCATTGCTGCTTCAGACAGAGAGTGTTACACGAATCGTTGCTGATTTTGAACGGGATTTATTGTCCACCACTCAGATTGTGCATGAGACTTTTATGAATAAGCGCATGGTGGTACGTATACTGGAATCTGCCGCCAGATTAATGTCTCCACTGCTATAACTTCATTACAGATTAAACCACCGCGGAGGGTGTTGCCTTCTCTGCGGTGGTTTTTGTTTAAAAAGTCGTAAAGCCCAGGTTAGTCTGCAGCCGGAACAGGATGTACTTGAACCAGGTCACATCGCTTTGATAGGCCTCAAAAGGTAAAGTGAACGTATGGCCCTCGTTATTCCACAGCCGATTAAAGTAGGCTTCCATGTCTGTGAACAGCGGCTGATCTCGCTTCATGGAAATCCACAGATCATTCTCCAGATTGTAGTCATCTAGATTGCGTGTGGTGAAATTGGTGGAACCGCCAAGAACGATAGAACTGTCGGTTTGTTTGGCGATAAAGAGCAGTTTTGGATGATATTGCTCTTTGGTTGTATTGTACCAACGAATAGAGATTTCGCCGTTCGTGCGTTTGTTCAGATCCATGGCAACTGGACGGTTAGGGATCCCGATTTTATCGCGCCCGAAGGCGTTCTGATTTGGATCCAGGATTAGGTTTACCATAGCCCCGCGTGATGTAGCCTCTACCAACGCATCCAGAATGGCATCATCTGCAAGATAAAACATCCCCATCCATACGGTATCCCCCTTCCGGGCGGACCTAATGCCTTGCAGCGCATATTTGTATACCTTTCCTTCTGTTAAATAGCGAACTTCTAGAGCTTCCGCTGATGGTAGGTTCTTTACTTGGGTGAAATTAGGATTATGAAGTAGCAATGGACCTGCATCTGAAAGATTGGCTGCCGCCTGCTCGGTCTGGAGAATATCAGCAATAATTGGACCTTGTACCTCCAGAGCAATATTGGAGTGGTAGGCGCTGGCATCGTGAACATTTCCAGAGGAAATTAGTGCAGTGTTCTCACTGACAATTACTTTACGATGGTTCGCCTTCACATTCAGTAGCTTCAGATAAGATCGAGCGGTAATATCCGGTCCACCACTGGCCATAAGATTGGGGATAAAGCCCCTTCCCGATTGTCCGAACCATTGAATGAAGGTGCGCCAGACGGCTGAATAGGCAGGTGTAGAATCCCGCAGCGCATTAACGTCGGTCATGATGACTCGGATCCCCACGGCCTTCATTTCTTCCAGAAGATGATTGGGCGCTGAGTTGTAATTGGTATTGACCTCATCGGTGATGAAGACAATCTCCATTTCGGGATAGGCTTGCTTTTGTGAGATTAACTTATCTGTCAACATTCGGCTGTCTGGAGGGAACAACTGATCTTTATGGGTATAATCATTGAACAGGAACAGGTCAATGACTAAGAACTCCCTTGACTCCTCGATAATCTGTAGAATTCTCGGAAGAATTTCACCCTCTTGCTTACCTGTGCCCGCACCGTCTGGATAGGTTAGGTCATGCCAGAAGGATACATTATTCACTTTGTATATGGGACTCTCATAGGAAATCCCTACGGGTAGAGGCTTATGTGTCTGGTATATCATGACACCGATTAACCAGAGAATTAGAATGGCGCAAGCCCATATCACTCGTTTGCGGCGTCTTGAAAAGGTGCGTTTCTTTGAAGCAGTAGCATGGGTTATATTCTGAATCACTTGAGGCAGCACGGTTTGTTCACGATCTGATCTCATCGGAAGTTCCTCCTGAAATTATTGCAGAGCACTTCCTTTATAGTTATTATGCTCCGGCGTGTACCAACCTATTAACACCTAGTGGGTAGAAATGAAGCAGCCCTAGTATTTCATTCACCTCATATTGTAAATTCAACTGTAGGGATATGTTATAATAAGTGCAGTTTAGGAATAGGAGGAACGGAGCATGAATCATACGCCAGAAGAGGCCGTGCCATATGATGCGAATAGGCAGTCTGGCGCGGATGATGGCAATGACCTACCGACTGTAGAGGTTTCAGATAAGAAGTCTTTATTGCCTACATCAAAGACAGGTGAACGCAAAATAGAGCATGTACGCCTTTGTCTAAATGAAGAAGTCGGTGGCGTCGGTGTGACTACGGGGTTTGAACATTACCGATTTCGGCATAATGCTCTTCCAGAGCTGAATTTCGATGATATATCATTGCAGACTACGTTCCTGGAACGTGAACTGCGAACACCGCTGCTGATCAGCTCGATGACAGGCGGCAGTGCAGCTACAGGAGCCATCAATGCCCGACTAGCAGAGGCAGCTCAGCGTCGTGGATGGGCGCTGGGTGTTGGTTCTGTGCGAGCGGCGGTGGAGCGCTCTGAGCTAACCCAAACCTTTTATGTACGGGACAAAGC